>NZ_DASYZI010000131.1:0-18499 GCF_035946395.1 Actinocrinis sp. | reverse complement strand
AGGGCGGCGCGGGCCTGGGCGAGCCACTCGCGGCGTGCGGTGAGGGCCGCCTCGGCGTCGTCGGCCTTGCGCTGCTGGCCGGCGGTGCGGGCCTTGTCCAGTTCCTTCTCGAACTTGGCGATGGAGGCTTCCAGCTGGCGGACGGTGGCCTCGGCGCGGGCGCGGGCCTCCGGGTTGGTGCGCTTCCACTCGGACTGCTCGGCCTCGGCCACGGCGCGCTCGACCTCGCGAAGGGCGCCTTCGAGACGGGGCTTGGTCTCGCGCGGGACCGGGCCGACCTCCTCCCAGCGGGCCTGGATCTGGCGCAGCGACTGGCGGGCCGTCCTGAGGTCGGTCACCGGCAGCAGCTTCTGCGCCTCGACCAGCAACTCCTCCTTACGCGTCTGGTTCTCGCGGAAACCCGCGTCGCGCTGGTCAAGGTCCGCGTTCCGCGCGGTGAAGAAGGTGTCCTGGGCGGTCTTGAAACGTTCCCAGAGCTTGTCCTCGACCTCGCGCTGGGCGCGGCCGGCGGCCTTCCACTGCTTCATCAGGTCGCGGAAGCGCTGCGCCGTGGTCGCCCAGTCGGTCGACTCCGCCAGGCCCTCGGCCTCCTCGACCAGCGACTCCTTGCGCGAACGCACCTCCTCGCGCTCGGCGTCGAGCTGGGCGAAGTGGGCCTTGCGGTGCTTGGCGAACGCCGAGCGGGCCGCGCTGAAGCGGCTCCACAGCTCGTCGTCCGACTTGCGGTCGAGGCGCGGCACGCCCTTCCACTCGTCCACCAGCGCGCGCAGCCGCTCGCCGGTGACCTTCCACTCGCCGGACTGGGCCAGGGCCTCCGCCTCGGCGACGATGCGCTCCTTGTGCGCGGCCGCCTCAGCCTGCTGCTTCGCGCGGGCCTCGCGCTTGGCCGCGCGGCGCTGCTCGGCGATCTCGCCGAGCTTGCCGAGCCGGGTGCGCAACGCGTCCAGGTCGCCGATCGCGTGCGGCTCCACCAGCTGCTCGCGCAGCTTCGCGATGCTCGCGTCGGCGTCCTTGGCGTCCAGGTTGGTGCTGTTCAGCCGCTTCTCCAGCAGCTCGACCTCGGCCTTGAGCCCGTCGAACTTGCGCTGGTAGAAGGCCAGGCCCTCCTGCGGGGTGCCCGCCGCCCACGAGCCGATCTGCCGCTCGCCCTCAGCCGTGCGCACATACACCGAACCGTCCTCGGCGACCCTGCCCCACTCGCTCGTGACCTGCGCGGCGGCGGCGGGCTCAGCGGATTCACCGCCGCCCGACACGTCGGGCTCCGGCTCGGCGCTGGTGGTCTGCTCCGGCTGCTCCGGTCCTTCGGACACGGTGCCCTCCTTGGACGACGTGCGACTGTGACCATGATCGATGCGGCGATGCGGCCTCTGCGTCACGGTACTGCGGCGAACCGACGTTGTTCCATATTCATCGCCGCGCCGTGAATACAGCAGGCGCAGGGCACTCTACAAGCAACGACGGCCCCCGGACAGTCTGGTAATCGTCCATGGGGCCGTCGTGTGGCGGGCCGGCCCGCCCGGACTACTGCGTGATGGTCACCGACTGGATGGTCACCGTCTGCTTGGGCTTGCCGTCGCCGGTGGCGTTGGAGTTGTCCGAGCCCTGCGCGGCGATGGACTGGAGGATGTCCAGGCCCTTGGTGATGGTGCCCCACGGCGTGTAACTCGGTGCAAGCGGCGAGTCCTTGTAGACCAGGAAGAACTGGCTGCCGTTGGTGCCCGGACCGGAGTTGGCCATCGCCACGGTGCCGGCCTTGTACGTCACGGAGGCGCCGCTGCCGAAGTAGCCCAGGTTCTCGTCCTGGAACTGGTAGCCGGGGCCGCCGGAGCCGGTGCCGGTCGGGTCGCCGCACTGGAGCACGTAGATGCCCGAGGTGGTCAGCCGGTGGCAGTTGGTGTTGTCGAAGTAGTTCTTCTCGGCCAAGTACTGGAACGAGTACGTGGTGTACGGCGCCTGCGTGGTCAGCGCGGTGAAGACGACGTCGCCGCGGTTCGTGTGGATCGTCGCCGTGTACGGCTTGGCCGCCACGGCAGCGTTGTACGTCGGGACGCCGACGTTCTTCGCGGCTGAACCGGTCTTGGTGTAGCCGATCTTCGCCGCCGGGCTGGCCGGCGCGGAGGCGCTGGGGGCCGCTGACGCCGAAGTCGAACTGCTCGCCGCGGGAGTGGTCTTCGGACTCGACGAGGTTGCCAGAACGGCGGCGAGCACCCCGCCGCCGACCAGCACGACCGCGATCGTCGTGACGATCGCCACGCGCTGCCGGCGCTTGGTCGCCAGCTGCTGCTTGGCGATCTTCGCCTGCACCCGCTCGTAGCGTGCGCGCTCCAATGCGCGCTGCCGGTCCTTGGTGCTCGCCACTTCAGCCTCTCCTCGCACTGTCCTCGATCGCGCACGGCGCGCATCCATTGCTGCCCGCGTGCAGTGTACGTGCACGTTCTGAAGACGCAATGCTGACGGTGGCCTGATACCGGGCGCCTTTACCGGTTCGCGATCGGGAGTGCGCCGCCGGTAGTCTTGCCTGACCGCTTTCTTGCCGACCACGACCTGCCCGCAGGCTCGCAGAAGACTGGACGCTCGTGCTGATCGCAGGGTTCCCCGCCGGGCCCATCGCCGCGAATTGCTTCGTCGTGGCGCCGGGGCCGAACGAGCGTTGCGTCGTGATCGACCCGGGCCAGGACGTGATGCCGCTTCTGAAAGAAACGCTGCGGGATCACAATCTCAAGCCGGCGGCGGTCCTGGCCACCCACGGGCACTACGACCACGTGTGGTCCGTGGCGCCGGTGTGCGGGGCGCACGACATCCCGGCGTTCATCCACCCCGACGACCGGCACATGCTGGCGGATCCGGGCGCCGCGCTCGGCGTGTCGAGCGGTTCGGACTTCTTCGGCGGCGCGAAATTCACCGAGCCGTCCGACGTGCGGGAGCTCAGGGACGGCCAGCGGCTCGGCTTCGAGGACGTGCTCGGGATCGACTTCGTGGTCAACCACGCCCCGGGCCATACCAGGGGGTCGGTGACCTTCAGGCTGCCCGGCGTCCCGGACTCCGAACGCGAGACGGACGTGCTGTTCACCGGGGACCTGCTGTTCGCCGGCTCCATCGGCCGCACCGACCTGCCCGGAGGCGACACGCGCGCGATCATCGAGTCGCTCGCCCGCGTGGCGCTCCCGCTGCCGGACGACACCATCGTGCTGCCCGGCCACGGACCACAGACGACCATCGGCCGCGAGCGCGCGTCGAACCCGTTCCTGAGAGGGTTCAGGGACGCCGGATCCGCGCGCCCGGGGCTGTGAAGCGATTAGACGAAGAACGGCGACGCAGTGAGTACCTTTCAGGCCCCCAAGGGGACCTTCGACCTTATTCCGCCGGACTCGGCGAGCTTCCTCGCGGTACGCGAGGCGATGGCCGCCGTGGTGCGGCGCGCTGGATACGGGTACGTAGAGACGCCCGCATTCGAGGACACGGCCCTATTCAAGCGGGGCGTCGGCGAGTCCAGCGACATCGTGACCAAGGAGATGTACACCTTCACGACGCGCGGCGGCGATTCGCTCACGCTACGGCCTGAAGGCACCGCTTCGGTGGTACGCGCAGTTCTTCAGCACAGCCTGGACAAGGGCGCGCTACCGGTGAAGCTCTATTACTCCGGTTCGTATTACCGCTACGAGCGGCCGCAGAAGGGCCGTTATCGGCACTTCTCACAGGTCGGTGCCGAGGCGTTGGGTGCCGAGGACCCGCTGATCGATGTTGAACTCATAACGTTAGCCGCGGACGCGTTCAAGAATCTGGGGCTGCGTCAGGTCCGGCTGCTGCTCAACACGCTTGGTGACAAGGAGTGCCGACCGGTCTACCGCGCTGCATTGCAGCAGTTCCTGCGCGGGCTCGACCTCGACGAGGCTACGCGTGCCCGGATCGACATCAACCCGCTGCGCGTGCTCGACGACAAGCGGCCCGAGGTGCGTGATCAACTCGTAGGCGCGCCGGTCATCCCGGACTACTTGTGCGACGCGTGCAAGGCGTACCACGAGGAGGTTCGGGCGCTGCTGACCATCGGCGGCATCGCGTTCGAGGACGACCCGAAGCTGGTGCGCGGCCTGGACTACTACACCCGTACCACCTTCGAGTTCATCCACGACGGCCTCGGCGCGCAGTCCGCGATCGGCGGCGGCGGCCGGTATGACGGATTGTCGGAAGATCTCGGCGGTTCGCCGCTGCCGTCCGTCGGCTGGGCGTTAGGCGTAGACCGCACGGTGCTGGCGCTGGAGGCGGAGGGCGTCACGCCGCCGGGTTCCGGCCGTGCGGTGGACGTGTTCGCCGTGCCGCTCGGCGAGGCGGCCCGGCAGTTGCTGTTCGGCCTCGTGCTCACGCTGCGGCGCGAGGGCGTCAGCGCGGACTTCGCGTTCGGCGGAAAAGGCCTCAAGGGTGCCATGAAGGCCGCTGACCGCTCGGGCGCACGGTACGCGCTCGTCGCCGGCGAACGGGACTTGAGTGCCGACGCCGTGCAACTGAAGGACCTGGAGAGCGGGGAGCAGATCCCCGTGCCCATCGACCGGATTGTCTCGACGATCAAGGAGAAGCTGTCGTGATCCGCACGCGAGAGGCGGGGAGCCTGCGGGCCTCCGACGCCGGAAGCACCGTCACCCTGGCCGGGTGGGTGGCCCGGCGGCGTGATCACGGCGGCGTAACTTTCATCGATCTGCGTGACGGCTCGGGCGTCGTGCAGGTCGTCGTCCGCGAGTCCGAGGCCGTACACGACTTGCGCAACGAATACTGTGTCGCGACGACCGGTGTAGTGCGTGAGCGGCCCGAGGGCAACGCGAACCCTGAGCTGCCGACCGGCGACGTCGAAGTCGTCGTCGACACGGTCGAGGTGCTCTCCGAGTCCGCGGCGCTGCCCTTCCCGACCGACGAACGCAAGAGCGCGAACATCAACGAGGAAGTGCGGCTCAAGTACCGCTACCTCGACCTGCGGCGCGACGACATGGCAAACAACCTGCGCGCACGCGCCAAGGCCACCAAGGTCATCCGTGACGCGATGGACGACCTCGGCTTCCTGGACATCGAGACGCCTTACCTCACGCGCTCGACGCCTGAGGGCGCCCGCGACTTCCTCGTGCCGGTGCGTTTGCAGCCCGGGACGTGGTACGCGCTGCCGCAGTCGCCTCAGCTGTTCAAGCAACTGCTGATGGTCGCCGGGATGGAGCGGTACTACCAGATCGCCCGTTGCTTCCGGGACGAGGACTACCGCGCCGACCGGCAGCCGGAGTTCACCCAACTCGACATCGAGATGTCTTTCGGCGACCAAGAAGACGTCATCGCGGTCGGCGAGGCGGTCATGGCGCGGGTGTGGCGCGAGGTCCTGGGTGTCGAGATCCCGACTCCGATGCCGCGGCTCACTTACGCCGAGGCGATGGCGCGTTACGGCTCGGACAAGCCGGACCTACGCTTCGGGGTGGAACTGGTCGAGCTGACCGGGTACTTCGCCGGTACCGAGTTCCGCGTGTTCCAGGCGCCGTACGTCGGCGCCGTGGTCATGCCCGGGGGCGCCGCGCAGACCCGCAAGGAGCTCGACGGCTGGCAGGACTGGGCAAAGGCCCGGGGCGCGCGCGGCCTGGCGTACGTGCTCTTCGACGCCGAGACCGGCGAACCGAAGGGCCCTGTCGCCAAGAACCTCTCCGAGGCGCATCTGGCCGGGCTCAAGGAGGCTGTCGGCGCGTCAGACGGCGACGCGGTGTTCTTCGCCGCGGGAAGGCGCACGGCGTCGCAGGAACTGCTCGGCGCGGCCCGCCTGGAGATCGGTCGGCGCGGCTCGCTCGTCCGCGCGGGCGAGTGGAAGTTCCTGTGGGTGGTGGACTTCCCGATGTTCGAGGCGGTCGAGGACGAGAAGGGCGAGCAGGTCGGCTGGACCGCGATGCACCACCCGTTCACCGCACCGACGCAGTCGAGCCTGGACAGCTTCGACAAGGACCCCGCCACAGCGCTCTCCAACGCCTACGACATGGTGCTCAACGGCAGCGAGATCGGCGGCGGCTCGATCCGTATCCACCGCAAGGACGTTCAGGAGCGCGCCTTCGCCGCGATCGGCTTGTCCGAGCAGGAGGCCCGCTCGAAGTTCGGGTTCCTGCTTGAGGCGTTCAACTACGGACCCCCGCCGCACGGCGGCATCGCGTTCGGCCTCGACCGGGTCGTGGCCCTGCTGACCGGCGCGGACACCATCCGCGACGTGATCGCCTTCCCGAAGACGGCCTCCGGCGGCGACCCGCTGACCGGTGCGCCGACCCCGATCACCCCGGTTCAGCGCAAGGAGGCGGGGATCGACGCCAGAGTGAAAGTGAACAGTGAAAGTGAACAGTGAAAGAGAACACGGCGAAAGAGAACACGGCGAAGGACGCTGAAGAGGGGGACGCAGCGAAGGAAGCCGTGAAGGAGCCTGCTGCGTCCATGGAGTGAGGTCCGGTATATACCTCGGTATGACGACCCACGACAGAGTGGTGCGCCACACTAGTAGTTGACACGAAGGATGCGGTACCGCGTCGAGCGCGGTACCGCTGCGTGGACGCATCTGTGTAAATGCCTCCGTGCGTGACGTTGGGGGAGCGCGTGATCAGCTGGACGGTCCGGATCGTCCGCCATCTGTGGCGGGAGATCGTCGGCTTCGGCGTGGTCGGCCTTATCGGCGTGACCTGCGACATAACCACGTTCAACGTGGTCATCGGGATCTTCCACGCGCCCAAGGTCTGGGGCTCGCTGGCCGGCACCGCGCTGGGCACCGTGGTCGGCTACATCGGCAACCGGTACTGGGTGTTCCGGCACCGCGAGCGGCGGCAGTCCGCCACCGAGATCGTGCTGTACCTGCTGGTCTCCGGCGTCGCGATGGGGATCATCGCGGCCTGCGTCGCGTTCAACGAGTACGTACTCGGTTTCAAGTCCCTGATCGCCGCCAACGTCGCGCAGTTCATCTTCGGCCAGGGGCTCGGCACCATCTTCCGGTTCTGGGCGATGCACATGTGGGTGTTCCCCGAGACGAAGGCCGACGCGCAGCCGCATGGCCGCGCGTCGGCGCCGACGGCGGCACCGACGCGCCTGGACGAGCCGGACGCGGCGGTGCTGGCCGAGGATCTGCGGTGATCGGCTGGTCATCCGCCCGGCCGATCAGCCGACTGGTCTGACAGGGCCTCAGGTCAGCTCGCCGAGGCCGAGTAGTTGTTGATGGTGAAGTTCGCCTGCGTGTTGTTCGTGCCGCTGATCTCGAAGCCGTACTGGATGGTCGACAGTGTCGGGTTCGAGAAGTAGTGCTTGGTGTTTTCGAGCCACTTGAGCAGGTCGAGGATGTTCACCGATCCGGACGTCTCGTTGCCGGTGCGCTTGAACGAGTACGTCGGGTTGCTGCCGTTGCTGCCGACGTACACGGTCCACGTGTTGCCGTCGAGGGTCAGGTTGCCGATGGACGAACCAAGCGGACCGACGTTGCCGCTGGTGTAGGTCCAGATCATGACCTCGATGCCGCTGCCGTTCAGCCAGATGTCGTAGGCCGACTCCCAGTTCCCCGACCCGGGCAGCGACTCGCTGAACGAGCTGCTCGCGGAGGACAGCGAGTTGAGCGCCTTGCCGATCGACTTGGACTCGTTGGCGTAGGCCTTCACGCCGGAGGTGCTCGGCTGGGTGGAGAACACGCCCCAGTTGGTCGCCGAGTTGACCCACAGCGTCTGCGTGTTGTGGCCGCTGCCCCACTCGTCGTTGTAGATCGTGTAACCGCCGGTCGAGTAGGACGCCCACTGGTTGTTCGACTCGTAGGCGTAGGCCCAGGCGGGGCCGACGGCCAGCGCCGTGATCGCCCCGGCGGCGAGGGTCGCGACCGCGACCTTGAGCAGGTTGCCACGCATCGTTGCGTGCTCCCTTCGAAAGTGTGTATTGAAGCGCTTCGAAATATGAAACAGGGTCATTGAAGTGTCAAGATGGGAAGAGCGATATCGATAGTCAAAGAATCGTCATCGATTTTTCGAAGCGCTTCGATGAGCTTCGACGAGTGGTCCGCCACGGTGGTGCGCTCCGCCGCGAGCTATCTTTAAGGGAACCTAACTGTTAAAGTGGCCTGCACGTTCGCTATCGCCGATTCCAGGGGAGGGCCCAGTGGGCGCAGGGTCGGCGATCGCCGTCGCACGTACACACCCGGCGGCCGAAGAACAGCGTGGCCGGTTGGCGGTGAGCCTGATCTTCGCCGTCCACGGGGTGATCTCGGGCACCTTCGCCGCGCGTACGCCGTGGATCCAGACGAACATCCACGCCAGTACGGGTGTGCTTGGCGCGGTGATGATCACGCCGACTCTCGGCGCGTTGGCCGTGATGCCTGCCATAAGCCGGGTCGTGCATCACTTCGGTGCGAGGACCGGCATGCGGATCCTGGTCGCGCTCTTCTGCGTGACGCTCATCCCGCTGGCGCTGGTGTCGGACGCCTGGTCGCTCGCCGCGCTGATGTTCCTCAACGGCGCGGCCGCAGGCGCCGCCGACGTGGCGATGAACGCGCACGCGGTGCGGATCGAGCGGCGGCTCGGCCGGTCGATCATGTCCGGGTTCCACGGCCTGTGGGCGGTCGGGATGATCTCCGGTTCGGCGCTCGGCGGTCTGTGCGCCGGGGCGGGGATCGGCGCCCCGGCCGAGTTCGCGGCCACCGCGGTCGGATCCCTCGTTCTGGGCGTCGCGGCCTGCAACCTGCTGCCGCCGGACGATCCCGCGGCGGCCGACATAGCGCCGCCGCGCTACGCCCTGCCGTCGAGGGCGATCCTCGGCATCGGTCTCGTCGGGTTCTGCGGCATCTGGGCCGAGGGCGCGTCGAGCAGTTGGTGCGCCGTCTACCTCATCAAGGTCGCGCACGCTACGGCCGCCCTCGGCGCTTACAGTCTCACCGGCTTCTCCGTCACGATGGCCGTCGGCCGCCTGACCGGCGACGCGATCACCCGCCGACTGGGTCCCGTCACCACCGTGCGCGCCGGCGGCATCCTCGCGGTCGCGGGCGCCTGCCTGGTGGCGCTGGCGACCGGTCAGGTCCTGTGCATCGTCGGCTTCGCCGCGATCGGCCTGGGCATCGCGACTTCGGTCCCGCTGGCCTTCACCGCCGCCGGGCGTTTCGGCGGCGACACGGAGGGGTCCGTGGCGGGTGTCGCCACCATCATGTACGGCGCCGGACTGATCGCCGGCCCCGCAGTCGGTGCGCTCGGATCCACCGTCTCGTTGCCCTTTGCATTCTGGGTGACCGCCGTGGTCACGGCAGGTCTTGTGCTCGGGGCCAACGCGTTGCGCGCTGCGTAAATCCAGTCGCGGGCGGCGTTAACGCGGGGATACGTTGCGCTCATGACAATCGACGTACGCAAGGTGCGCGAAGACGAGTTCGATGCGTGGAGCGATGCGATCGACGTCGGGTTCTTCTCACCCAAGAACCGCGGCGACGGCCCGCGCCGCCGCAAGGTATTCGAGCTGGACCGCTGCTGGGGAGCCTTCGACGGGGGCCGGCCGGTGGGCAGCCTACGCGGGATCTCCTTCGAGCTGACCGTGCCGGGTGGGGCCGCGGTGTCGCTCGACGGAATCAGCGGTGTGACCGTCGCGCCGACGCACCGCCGCCGCGGCCTGCTCTCCCGGATGATGGCCGCCGAGCTCAGCGCGGCCAAGGAGCGCGGCGAGGCGCTTTCCGGGCTCTACGCCGCCGAGTACCCGATCTACGGACGCTACGGCTTCGGCGCGGCTGCCGAGGCCTGTAACACGCATCTCGACGCGCGTGCGGCCAGTTGGACTCGTGAATTGCCCGGAACCGTCGAGATCGTCGACGTGCCGGTGGCGCTCGAACAGGCACCGAAGGTCTACGACAAGGTCTGGGCCCTGACGCCGGGCGCCGTCAACCGCACGGCCACGTATTGGGAGCGCAGACTCGGCTTGATCCCGCGTGAGGGCGAGCCGCCGTCCAAAGACTGGCTTCACGCCCTCTGCTACGACGAGACCGGCGAACCGGTCGGCTACGTGCATTACAAGTTCGCCGACGGGCGCTGGACCAACCAGCGCCCGGACAACGTCATCGACGCCCTCGATCTGATTGCGGTCAACGTCGAGTACGAGGCACGGCTGTGGAAGTACCTCGCCGATCACGACTGGGTCAGCCACGTGGTCTCGAAGGAGAACCGGCGCATCGACGAACTCTGGCGCGACCTGCTGGTCGACCGGCGTGCCGCCTGGTCGGACGAGCACTGGGAGGGGCAGTGGGTGCGGATCCTCGACCCGGCCGCCGCGCTGGCCGCCAGGCGCTACGAGGTGCCCGGCCGGATCGTGCTGCGGATCGTGGACAAGGACGGCTACGCCGACGGCACCTTCGCGCTTGAGGGCGGCCCGGACGGGGCGACCTGCGGCCAGACCGCCGAGCCCCCGGACGTCACGCTGTCCGCCGCCGTGCTCGGGTCGATCTACCTGGGCGGTTTCTCGGCGGCCAGGTACGCGCTGCTCGGCTGGCTTGACGAGGAGCGGCCCGGCGCGGTCGCCCGGTTGGCGGCGATGTTCCACACTGCCATCGCCCCCTGGTCGCCCACGGGTTACTGAACGCACGGGCCTGGACACGCGGACTGCTGATACCGAGTATCAAGCGCTGGTCCGTTCGGCCTCCGGGGCTTCTAGGATGGGGGCGTGGACGAGCGCAAGCTGGTGTGGACGGCACCCGGCACAGCCGGAGATCTGAACGACTTGCCGAGAGACGTGCGCGCCGTGTTGGAGATCGCCGAGATTCCGGCCGATCCGCTCGGCGACCCGCGGCTCGACGAGGTCCGTGTGCTCATCCCTCCGCTTGTGCGCAACCAGGCCGACGACGAGTACGACATAAAGACATTGGTCTCGGCTGCGAGCCGGCTCGACCTGATCCAGGCGCTGACCGCCGGCGTCGACTGGATCGTCGACCTGGTGCCCGCCGAGATCACGCTGTGCAGCGTGCGCGGCGCGTACGACGACCTGGTGGCCGAACTCCTGCTCGCCGGGATCCTGGCCGTCTACAAGGAGATTCCGCACCACGCGAACGCGCAGGCTCAGGGCCGTTGGGAGCCGCGCCTCGTGCGGGTGCTCGGCGGCTCACGGGTGTTGTTCGTAGGGTACGGCTCGATCGCGGAGCGCCTGGAGCGCTACCTCGTGCCCTTCGGGGTCGACGTGCGCAGGATCGCCCGCAGGCCGCGTGAGGGTGTCGACGGGATAAGCGAGCTGTCGGTGCTGTTACCCGGTGCGGACATCGTCATCGTGCTGACGCCGCTGACCGCGCAGACCCATGGGCTGGTCGACGAAGAGTTCCTCACCTTGATGAAGCCGGGTGCGCTGCTGGTCAACGGCGCGCGCGGCCTGGTCGCCGACACCGCGGCGCTGGTCGCGGCCGCCGAGCGCGGCAAGGTGCGGGCGTTCCTCGACGTCACCGACCCGGAACCGCTGCCGGACGGCCATCCGCTGTGGTCCGCACCCGGAGTGTTCATCACACCGCACATCGGTTCCATGGTGCCGGAGAACCGGTCGCGGGCCTTCGCCGTCGTGCGCGACAACCTCATCCGGTGGGCACGCGGCGAGGCGCTGCGTAACGTCGTCAACGGCGACTACTGATGCTGGACACTACGTACTGAGCCAAGGCACGCATGACGTCGAGTACTGACTCCGGCGGCAGTAGGACGGGACGGCGTATGAAGCCCAACGATCCGCCCCTCACCGAGGAGTTCATCCGGCGGCGGCGTAAACGCGCCGTCGAGCTGGTGCTGGCCTGCATAGCCGGGTTGATTCCCTGGACGATCTTCCTCGCGGTCGCCCTGCCGGACCAGTACCGTGCCCATCACTGGCGGCTCACCTGGGCCGGATTCGACGGCCTGCTGCTGCTCGGGATGAGCCTGACCATCTACTTCGGCTGGCGCCGCCGCCAAGCCGTCATACCGGCGTCGATCGTCACCGCGACCCTGCTGATCTGCGACGCCTGGTTCGACATCACGCTGGACCTGGGCACCTCGGACGTCTGGTGGTCGGTCGCGTCAGCCGTGCTGGTCGAACTCCCGCTCGCGGCGTTCTTCATCCACCGTGCACTGCTACTCATCAATCTGACGATACGTCAGGCATACCGTCGGCTCGGCGTTGACGAGCCGCCCCCGCCGTTCCTGAAGGTGCCGCTCTTCGGATTGACCCGGGAACCCGAAGGGGACTGACGATCGTTCACCTGCCGTGATGGAGCGACAAAGCGGGTAAACACGGAAATGCTGGAGGCGCGGGGAATGAGCACGGACGCGATCATCGGTGATCTGATGACCGAGACGGGACGGGGCAACCCCTACCCGCTCTATGCCAAGCTGCACGAGATCGGGCCGGTCTCAGCCTCCGCCGGCAACCCGAACTTCTTCGTCGTGAACGGCTACCGCGAGGCCAACGCGGTCCTGCGCAACCCCGGGTTCGGCAGGTGGGACGAGCAGCCGCAGCCGGGTACCGAGTGGGCCGGGCACGCCTCGCTGACTTCGCTCAACCACTCGCTGCTCGACCTCAATCCGCCCGACCACACCAGGATCAGGCGGCTGATGTCGGCGGTGTTCACGCCGCGGCGCACGGCAGCGCTCGCCCCGGCGATCGAGTCCTCGGTTCAGGCACTGCTCGACGCGATGGCCGACAACGGCACGGCCGACCGGCCGGTCGACTTCATGGACGAGTTCGCCTTCCGGGTACCGGTGGCCGTGATCTGCGAGCTGCTCGGCGTGCCCGAAGCCGATCGCTACCGCTTCCGGGCCTTGGCCTGGGACCTCGGCATCGCACTCGAACTGATCGACGACCCGGCCAAGCTCGCCCCGGCGGACGAGGCGACGGTGCAGCTGCACGAGTACTTCAGCGCACTGGCCGCCGAGCGCCGCGCCGAACCGCGTGACGACCTGACCAGTGCACTGGTCCAGGAGGCGGACGAGGCGGACGGCAGTCTCTCCGAGGAAGAACTGCTCAGCAATCTCACGCTGCTGCTGCTCGCCGGTTTCGAGACGACAACGAATCTGTTCGGCAACGGCTTGGCGCTTCTCTTCGAGCGGCCAGGCCTCGCGGCCGCGGTGCGGGCCGGAACGGCGCCGGTCACGGACTTCGTCGAGGAGGTGCTGCGCTTCGACTCGCCGGTGCAGCTGACCTCGCGTGTGGCGAGGGCCGAGGGGCTGGACGTGGCCGGGATACCCGTGCCGCTCGGTGCGGAGGTGCTGGTGCTGCTCGGCGCGGCGAACCGCGACCCGGCACGGTTCCGGGATCCCGGGGTCTTCGACTGGACGCGGCCGGACAACCAGCCGCTCAGCTTCGGCGCCGGTGGCCACTACTGCCTCGGGGCCGCACTGGCGCGGCTTGAGGCCACCACCGCGTTCCCCATGCTGCTGCGCCGATTCCCGGCCCTCGCGCCGGCTGAGGGAGTGCAGCGAATACGCAGTGACCGCCTCGTCCTGCGCGGATTCCGGACGCTGCCGGTCACGGTGACGTGAGCCGCTGAGCGAACCCGGCGAATCGCAGTGTGTGACGCAGGCCACGTCACACGTCCGCGGGCTACCTCGTCCTCCTCGTGAAATACCGAATAGACGAGGAGTGAATCATGAAGGTACTGCTCGCGGGCGCGACCGGTACGCTCGGCGTCCCGCTGGTCCGGCGGCTGACCGCGGCCGGGCACGAGGTGACCGGCATCGCCCGTACCGAGGCGGGTGCGAGCATGCTGTGGGACCTCGGCGCGTCCAGTGTCATCGCGGACGCCCTCGACCGCGAGGGCCTGCTGCGCGCTCTCGACGGCAAGCAGGCCGACGCCGTCATGCATCAGCTGACCGCGCTGAAGAAGCCGCCGATGCGGCACAAGGATCTGGCGACGACCAACCGGCTGCGGGTGCAGGGCAGCACGAACCTGCTGGCCGCGGCCGACCTGGTCGGCGCCCGCCGTTTCGTCACCCAGTCCTTCTTCGGCGGATACGGCTTCAACGACGGCAGCCGGCTGCTCACCGAGCAAGACCGGTTCGCGCCGGCCGGGGGCGGGAAGTTCGACGCCGTGTGGCAGGCGGTGCGCTCGGCCGAGCAGCAGGTGCTCGACGCGCCGGGCATCGAGGGAGTCGCGCTGCGGTACGGCGGCTTCTACGGACCGATCAGCGTCGCCCCGCTGCTCGACGCGCTGCGCAAGCACCAGCTCCCGGTCCCGCCCGGCGGCGGCGCGTACGCGTCGTTCATCTACATCGACGACGCCGCGGCGGCCACGGTGGCCGCGTTGGAGCGGTCCGGCCCGGACCAGGTGTACAACATCGTGGATGACGAGCCGGTGCGTTGGGGCGACATGGTCGGCGCACTGGCCGCCGCGTTCGGGCTGCCCAAGCCGGTTCGGCTGCCCGGCGCGTTGATCCGGCTGATGGCGCCGGTCGTCGGGGCGATGATGACCCGGCAGTCGCTTCGGTTGTCCAACGCCAAGGCCAAGGCGGAGCTCGGCTGGCGGCCGATGATGCCCAGCTACCGCGAGGGCATCGCGGCGATCGCGGCCGCACTCGCGCGGCCACAGGACGTGGAGGACGAGACGCACGATGGAGCCGTTTCCGGGGGACGCGCGGGCGACAAAAGCGGGAAGTGACCCGAAGTGATCCTCGACGCGGGGCCGTCCCAGTATGCTCAAGGGCCATCATGGCTGCCCTGCCCCCACGATCGATCGCGGACCGGCTCGCCGAGCTGCGCGGGCCGGTCCCGCCGCGCCATCACGACGCGCGGACCATCGCCGCGCTGACCGGCAATCCCGGCTGCGCGCGCCGGGCGGTGCTGGACGCCGCCGGAGTCGACAAGCGGGCACTGGCGGAGCGGATCGGCTTCGGGCCGCGCTTCGGCCAGTCGCCGTTCGCGATCAGCCGGGGCAACGCCTTCGAGAAGCTGGTCAAGGCGGACGGCGCCGCCGCGCTGACGACCCTGCTGCGCGACGATCTCGGCCTTGCGATAGGCGAAGGCTGGGGCGACGGCGCGTGGACCGACCTCGGCAGCGGTGAGCGCGAGCAGCGCTACCAGCACACGCGCGAACTGGTCGCGGCGGCTGCGCGCAACCCCGCGGCGCAGGTTCCGCTCGTCGACCATCCGCTGCTGAAGCTGGATGTCGGCGGTCGCGCCGCGTACGTCGAGCCGGACCTCGTCGCCTTTCGCGTCCGGGCTGACGGGGCTGGGGCTGAGGACATCGCTACTGGAGACATGACTGCGCATGGCGCTCGGGAAGTCGCTGCGCCGCGCGTCGGTGAGCCGTCGTGGCGCTGGTACCTGGCCGAGATCAAGTCGTTCGCGGTGATCGATGGCCGCGCCGATCCGGTGAAGGTCGCCGAGGCCGCGACGCAGGCGGCCGTATACGTACTCGCATTCCAGACGTTGCTCGCGGATCTGGGGCTGCCGACGACGCAGGTGGCCACCGAGGTCGTGCTCGTCTGCCCGAAGGACTTCACCAACACGCCGACCGCCACGCTGGTGGACGTCCGCAGGCAGCTGGCTGCCGTGCGTCGGCAGCTCGACCGGCTGCCCCGGATCGGGGAACTGCTTGAGACGCTGGACGCGGGCATCACGTTCGACCTGTCGAAGGATACTGACGGCGTGCACGTCCGCGCCGCCGAGGAGCTCGGCAAAGCGGTCGCCACCATCGATGCCAGATACGCCCCGGAATGTGTCTCACGCTGCGACATGGCGTTCTACTGCCGCGACGAGGCGCGTGCCGCCGGATCCACCGATCTGCTGGGGCGCGCAGTGCGCGACGCACTCGGCGGCGTCGGCACCGTGTTACAGGTACTGGCGCTCAGCAATGCGTGCGACGGCGATTCGCACGGTGCTGATTTGCGCAGTGCTGATCTGCATGGTACTGATTCGCATGGTGCTGATCTGCGCGAGTTGATCGACCTACCCGGCGACGCTGACGGTGACGCCGAATTGGCCGAGGCGGCGAGGCTGCTGCGTACAGCGCGGCGGGCACGCCGTGAGGCGCTGCGCGAAGCGGCCGATCGGGTCCGCCAGGTCCACGAGGCCATCGCGTGAGTACGCTGACCGCGCTGGCCCGGGTCGAAGCGTTCGAATCCGGGCGCGCCGTACCGCTGGCGACCGTGCGGCACGTGCACATCTGCGACGAACCGCTGGTCATCGTGCCCTTACTGCTCGCCGGTGAGGCTGCCGCCCCGCTGGCCGCGCTCGTCGGAACCGGGCGCGCCGAGCCCGAGCTGCTGACCGTCGGCCAGCCGCGTGACCGCGATCAGCGGTTCGCTTTTCTCGCGCAGCTGGCGCACATCGTCGTGGGCTACATCGAGGCGCGACGCGGTGAGACCGAACTGGTCGAGGCCACGCGTAACCGCGAGGAGTGGGAACGGTACGTCGACGCCCCGCAGCTGATCGTGCCCAACGGTGGCGGGGTCGAGGCGTTGCGGCTGTTCGGGCGCTCGTCCCGATTCAGGTCGGCGCAGGGACCTTATCCGGTCGATCCGCTGGTCCCGATCCTGGGCCGCTATCTGACCTGGTTCGCCGAGGACCGCGCGCCGACCGCGGGCTCCTCGGCCTGCCTCGCGCTGACCGATGTGCTGACCGAGCACTGGGCCACGGGGCAGAGCGCCTTCGAGGACCAGCACCTTGCCGCGTTGCTGGCCTGGATCATCCCGGACGGGATCCTGGGATACGGCCTGCTGCGCCAGGGGACCGCCCACGATGCCGGACCGGCCAGCGGCGCGCGGGCCGCGTTGCTGGCGGAGGATCCGCTGCTTTTCCCGTCGGCCGGTCCCAGCACCGACCCCGAGTTCGACACGAAGGTTCTCAGCCCACTGATCGCCGCGCAGCGCAACGCCGAGGGCGATCCGGCGGCGGAGCGCTCGGCGGAGCAGACGGTGCGGGCAGCGCTCCTGCGTCAGCTGGAACCCACGTGGGCACTCATGTGGCAGGGGATCGACCTCCTGCGCGCCCTGCCCGAGGCCGCCGGCAACGGCCACCGCTGGACGGTGGACCGCGGCCGATTCACCGACTTCGCGCGGAAACTGGACGAAGGCTCGCCGCCGCAGCCGCGCCGTGACGCGGCCGTGGCCGCCGCCAGGCGACTCGCGGACCTCGAAGCCGCGCAGGAGGCGTACGACAAGCAGCGAGCCCTCGACGACCCGCTGATCCTCGCGCGGTATCGGGTCACCGGCGAGGCCTTCGCCGGCACGATCGTCGCCGTGGACGCCGAACGCCAGGACACCAGCGGACGCAGCCCCAAACCGCGCCCGCACGTCTGGCTGCGCACCGCCGATCCGGTGGTGCTGCGTAAGGGCACGAAGGTCGCCTGTCCGCAGCGTCCGGGGCAGCGCCCGGTCATCGTCGCCGTGACGCGCGAGCGTGGCGAACTCGGTGACAGCGAATACGTGGTCGAACTCGAACTCGTCGACGGCATGGGGCGCAAGGCAGTGCCCGAAGAGGGCTCCGTGCCCGAGCCTGGGGAGTACCGCTGCTACTCGACCGTGCTGGCGGCTGAACGCTTCGCTCCGCCGCCGCTGCCCGAACTCGATGCCACCACCCCTTGGACGCACGGCGGCCCGCCCGCCGCGTACGCGACGACCATCTCCGACCACGATGAGGAATGGCACTGATGTCCGCTGCGGCGGCCGATCGCCCCTCTTCGAGCTTGACCTTGGCCAGCGGCGCGGAGTCAACCGACGCGCAGCGGCGGACGAGCCTACAGCCGCACACGGGGCCGCGATCAAGCTCGAAGCCGCGATCAAGCTCGAAGAGAGGCGATCGCTCGGCCTCGGCGCGCGCGGTGCTTGACAGGGTAACCGCGGATCTGTTGTCGGGCGAGCATCGCGGCGTCATCGTCGACTCGCCGCCCGGAGCGGGTAAATCAACCCTCGGGGTGGAGTTGGCCAGGCGGCTCGCCGACACCGGCGAGCCGGTGATGGTCGTCGCGCAGACCAACGAACAGGTGGACGACCTCGTCGACCGCCTCGCGACCGCGTACGGAGACAGCGGAGACAGCGGAAACAGCGCCCTGAGCATCGGCAGACTGTCAGCTTCCGGATATACGCCGACCGAACGAGTCGTGCGCCATCTCGGCGGTCCTGGCTCCACCGACGGATCGGTGACCGTCGCGGGCAAGGTGGCGGACCTCGGCGCGCCCGCCGTGACCGTGGCCACCGCCGCGAAATGGGCCAGGATCGGCGACACGGCCTGGCCTGACGGCGGTTGGCGGTGGGCGATCCTCGACGAGGCCTATCAGATGCGTTCGGACGGGCTGCTGGCCATAGCGCCGCGTTTCGCCGCCGGCACGGCGCTCTTCGTCGGCGATCCAGGGCAGCTGGACCCGTTCGCCGCGATCGACGGCGACCGCTGGGCCGGGTCGGCCTGGGATCCGACCGACAGCGCGGTCGCCGTCGTACGTGCGCACAACCCTGATCTGCCGGTTCATCGGCTGCCGTACTCCTGGCGCCTTCCGGCCACCGCCGCGCCGTTGATCTGCGCGGCCTTCTACCCCTTCACGCCGTTCGAAGCGGGCGGCACCGTG
>NZ_DASYZI010000130.1:0-4406 GCF_035946395.1 Actinocrinis sp. | reverse complement strand
CCGCGTTGAAGCCGTAGATGAAGATCTTGCCACCGCTCGGCAGAGCCTTGACCGCCTTTTCGAGCAGGCTGGCGATCTGGTCGCCGGAGAACACCTCGAGAACATGGCTGAAGAGAACGGCGCCGAACCCCTCCGGGAACGGGTCATCGAAGAGGTCGCCGGGATGAAGATGCACTCGCCCTTCGATGCCAGGCAGTGCTCCGTCACGAGCCAGGTCGGTGACGCTCGACAGGTCGAACACCGTCACGTGCAGGTCGGGGTGCAGGGCGGCCAGTTCGCGCGCGGTCGTGCCGTCGCCGCCTCCGACGTCGAGCAGGCGGTCCACCCCGGTCAGATCCGCGTTGTCCAGCAGCCCCGGCAGGCTCCGCAGGCTGAACGCCGACATCGATCGGTGCAGGATCGACTCATGCTCCGGGTGATGGCCAAGCCGCTGGTAGAGCGTGGGTTCGGTGCCGGAGAACGCGGAGAGCGCCGCCGTGTTCGTTCCTTCACGCACCGCAGCCGTCAGGTGGGCGAAGGCGGGGTAATACAGCGTCTTCCATCCGACGAGGATGTCACGCCAGCTGTCCGGGCCGTGTGGCGCGAGCGAGGTCTCGGCCAGCGCGGAGTTGACATAGCCGCCGTCGGCATCGCGGCGGATCAGCCCCGTGGTGCAGAGCGCGAACATCAGAACACGCAACTGATGGGCCTGGGCTCCGGTGAAGGCCTGTATTTCGTCGCGCGAGGCACCGGGTTGTTGCGCGAGGAACCGGAAGATGTCCAACTCAAGTCCGGTGACCACGGCGTTGAACAGCGCCGGGCCGTTGATGATGAGCTGGAAGCGCTCGTACAGGGGATCCGATTCGGGCATTTCGTTCATCAAGGGGCTTCCTCAGTTTGTCGGTGGCACGTCATGCCGCGTCATGCCGCGATGCTGTGGACGAACTCGGCGAGGCGGGCGGCGCCCTCGTCGATCCGGTCGGGCTCCAGGTAGCTGCACGAGAGCCTTATCTCGTCGCGTTCGGAGCCGTCCAAGTGAAACAGGGACATCGGCGTCCACAGCACTCCGAAGTCCGCGGCCGACACGTCGAGCAACTTCACGTCCGCGGGCACGGGAAGCCGGAGCCGGACGAAGAAGCCGCCGGTCGGCCGATTCCACGAGACCTGACCGCCGAGCCCGGACAGCCGCCGGTCCAGCGCGTCGAGGAGCGCGGCGAGATTGCGCCGGTAGACCGGGGCTCGGGCGGCGCCGAGGGCGCTGAGCGAACCTCCGTGCTCAAGCAGCATTCCGCCGATCACGGCCTGGCTCAGCGCGGAGGTGTTCACGGTCACCATGGTCTTGATGTCCGCCAACGCGTCCGCGAGTAGCCGTGTGGAACCGTCGGCGACGCGGATGCGTTGATCCGCGACGGCGTAACCGACCCGCGCGCCCGGCAGGCACGTTTTCGCGAACGAGCCCACCTGGACCACTCGGCCGGCCCGGTCCAGTGCTTTGAGGGTCGGCAGGTGCTCCCCGGCGAGCGCGGTGAATCCGTAGACGGTGTCTTCGAGGATGACGAGGTCCTCTTGCTCCGCCAGGTCGAGCAGCCGGAGCCGGCGGTCCAGTGGGAGAAGCGTGCCCGACGGATTCGCGAAGTCCGGCGCGACGTAGAGCGCACGCACTCGCCGACCCCTTGAACGGGCAGCCTGGCACTGTGCGAGCAGCTGCTCGGCGTCCACTCCGTCGCCGTCCTCGGGCACCGCGACGACGCCGATGTCCAGAAGTCGCGCCGCTCCGATGATTCCGGTGAAGCAGGGAGTGACGACGGCGAGCAGGTCCGCCGGCGTGCCGAACAGGGCTCGCAGCGACAGCAGCATCGCCTCCTGCGCGCCGACCGTGATGACGACGGCCGAGTCGGGAACGTCGATGCCGTAGTCGGTTCGCAGGGCTCCGGCCACCAGGTCGTTGATCAGCCCTCTGCTTGGGCCGTACTCGTGAAGCAGGCGCCGGGCCCGGGCCGCGTCCATGCCGCGTTCGCCGGTCAAATGGTCGAGGTATCCCGTGGTGAAGCGGGAGAGGTCGGTGTGGTCGAGATGGGCCAGATTCGGCGCCCCGGGGGCGAACGAGATCGCGTCGGGGTAGCGGGACATGACCTCGTTCAGGAAGCTGATCGAGCCGAGCACCGGATCCGTCAGTGAACCGTGCAGGCTGGTGTGGTCGAGTTCGAGCATCGGGTGTCCCCGTCAGCGTCCGCGCTCGGCGGACGCGGTGAATCTGCCCACCTTGCCGATGACATCCTCGCTGTACATCCGGCGCGCCTGTACGAGGGCGAACTCGGCCATGTAGGCACGGAAGCCGTCCTCGGGCTCCTCCGCCAGGTTCAGCATCATCCGGTTGGCCACCACCGCCGGGCCGGACATCGCCAGCGCCGCCGCCTCGATCGCCGCGTCCATGGCGGCTGGCGGCACCACCTCGTCGCAGAACGCGCCGGCCTCGGCGGACGAGGCGTGGATCCGCTGTCCGCCCAGGATGACGCGGCGGGCGAGTCTGGCTCCGGCGTGCCGCCCCAGCCGCAGGTTGGCCGCTCCGGGGACGATGCCCTCCTGGGCCGCCGGCAGGCTGAAGAAGGCGTCGTCGGCGGCGATGACCCAGTCTGCCGCGAGCAGCAGTTGCATGCCGCCGCCGATGGCGAACGAGTCCACCGCGGCCACCCAGGGCTTTTGCACCGCCTCCCGGCCCGGCTCCGGCAGCACGCCTCGGATCAGTTTGCTGATGTAACCGAGTTCACGGCGCAGCAGGAAGTCGAGGTATGAGATCCGGCCTTCGTGCAGATCCTTGAGATTGATGCCGGCGCTGAACACCCTGCGGCCGCGATACCGAGGATGCGTCATGACCGCGCCGCGCAGCACCCCGACCTGAACCTGCTCGTCGAGCAGCGCCAGGTCCACGGCCGTCTCCATGTCGCGGATGAGCTTGTTGTCCTCGGCGTTGAGGCAGCGCTGGTTCTCGAACGTCAGGTGCGCGGCGGTGCGCCTGCGTTCCAGCGACAGCGTTTCCAGGGCGACCGACCCGGTCTCGCGGAACCGGCCGAGCAGTTCGAGCGCCGCCGGTGACGGCAGCCGCATCGTGGCGAGCAGGTGGCCTCCCGCGGCCGGGGAACGAAGCACGGCGCGCACGAACACGCCTTGGTCGATCTCCAGGCCGTCCTTGTCCTGCTGCGCAAGGCCGCTTTCGGCCTCCATGAGCGCGCGCGAGGGCACCAGCCCGGGGAATCTCTGCGCCGCGGTGTACACCAGATCGGTCAACAGCAGATGTCTGCGACGCCCTTGCGTGAGCTCGTCGTACACAGGTTCCGCGTGCCGATTCATGAAGTCCTCGCGCAGGCCGCGGGACAGGCCGATCACTCGCTCGGCGACCGTCTGCGCCCGCTCGTCGCGCTTCGGCTTGGGGCCGAGCGCGGCGAGCAGGTCCTGTCCCGCGCCGAGGAAGGCGGTCGCGGCGGCGGCGTCGGTCTCGAACCGGCCGGACAGCGACGGGAGGCGCCGCGTCCACTCGGTCGTGTCGTCGATGACGGATTCAGTCCCCATCGATCGCCTCGGCCGGAGAGTCGCCGTCCAGTCCGGCGACCCGGTCGAGTCGGCGCAGTTCCCTGTCACACGCGGCCAAGTGCACGCCCAACGCTTCGTCGAACCCGGCCTGCGGCGCCTCCAGCAGCAGTCGCCGGCGAACCGCGAGGTCGGATTGCGCGATCCGGCCGAGCAGGACCATGGCCGCGGCCACCGCGGCGTCGGCGTTGTCGGCGCACTCGTCGACCAGCCCCAGGTCCAGCGCCTGGGCCAGAGAAAGTTCGTGGCCCCACATCACGAGCTGCCTGGCGCGGGCGATTCCCACCTGGTGGACCAGCCGGTGCAGCGCCATTCCAGGCCAGAACTGGCCGTCATTCACCGGCAGCAGGATGCGTGTCTGCGCGGTCGCGATCCGATAATCAGTGGCGAGCAGTACGTCCAGAGCAGGCCCACCACACATTCCGGGTGCCACGGCGATGGTGACGTTGTCCTGCTTTTCAAGCCGGTGTACCGCCTTCTCCCAGCGATTGACGTCACGGATGGCCACCCGGCCCGGCCAGGAGCGATCCTCCGGACGGGTGACCGCGAGCGTCAACACGGCGATCGCCGGAGGCCCGCACTCCTGCGCCCGATCGCACAGCCCGTTCAGCAGCGCGGTCAGCTCGGCCAGCGGGAGCGAACCGTCCAGGCGCACCCGCAGACCGTCAGCGGCGTTCGCGGGCGCCGCCGAGCCGTTCGAGGCCAAGTCGTTCTTCACCATTGCAGCAACGCCATTTCGATCGTCGAACCCGGACCCATCGTCATCATCACGCCGTGGTCTCCGTGCTCTGCCAAGCCCTCGCCGAGTAGCCGGTCGTAGGAGAACAGGAAGGAACCGCTGG
>NZ_DASYZI010000129.1:0-27848 GCF_035946395.1 Actinocrinis sp. | reverse complement strand
GTTGACCGTGCAGGACGCGCCTGCGGCCAGGGTGCTGCCGCAGTTGTTGGTTTGTGTGTAGGGGCCGCTGGTGGTGATGGAGGAGATGGTTGCGGCGGCGTTGCCGGTGTTGGATACCGTCACGCCCTGTGCGCTGCTGGTGGTGCCGACGGTTTGGTTGCCGTAGGACAGGCTTGCGACGCTGGTGGAGATCGCGGGGTTGGTGCCGCCACCGCTGCCGGGGAAGATCTCGAACTCTGAGATTTGTCCTGCGGGCCAGCCGGTGTTCGCGGTGAAGTTCAGCCGCAGGTACCGGTCGCTGGTACTTGCCGGCAGCGGGATCGTGACGGTGTTGCCGGTGGAGGGGTTGAACGTGTACCCGGCGGAACCGACCAGCGTGGTGAAGTTGGCGCCGTCGGTGCTGCCGAGCACGGAGAGGGTCTGCGTGCGCGTCGCCCACGAGGTCGACGGCGGCAGCGTCAGCGTCACCGAGCCAAGGCTCTGCGACGAGCCGAGGTCGGCCTGGAGCCACTGCGGGAAGGCGTTGTTCGTGGATTCCCAGTAGCTGCTGGTGTTGCCGTCGTTGGCGTTGCTCGGCGGGAAGCCGGACTGCGAACCGCTGGCGCTCATCGTGGCGGTCAGCGCCAGGTTGGTCGTCGAGGTCGGATTCCCCGTCCCGGACAGGTTGACCGTCAGCGGGCTGTTCGCGGCGTTGCTGTTCACCGTCAGTGCGCCGGTGCGTGTCCCGGCTGCGGTGGGCGTGAACGTCACCGACGCCGAGCACGACGCGCCGGCCGCCAGCGAGCTGCCGCAGGTGTTGGTCTCGGCGTAGTCGCCGGAGGCGGCCACCGAGGTGATCGACGCGGCGGCGTTGCCGCCGTTGGTGATCGTGACCGACTGCGCCGCCGAGGTGCTGCCGACGTTCTGCGCCGCAAAGGCCAGGCTGTTCGGCGAGGCCGACAGGCTCGCCGAGCCGGTGCCGCCGCTCGGGATGGTGACCTGGCCGGTGAGCCGGACGTCGCGGGACGAGGCGCCGACGTAGACCTGGTTCGCCCCGGCGGCGTTGGACCAGCCGGTGTTGTTCCAGTACTGGAAGCTGCGCGCGTCCAGGGTGAGCGCGACGTGCTGGGTCTGGCCGGGGGTGAGCGTCACGCGCTGGAAGCCGCGCAGGTTCTTCGGCGGCTCGCCGACGCTGCTCGGCTGGCCGACGTAGACCTGCGCGATTTCGGTCCCCGCGACGCTGCCGGTGTTGGTCACGTCGAAGCCGACGGCGACGTTGCCGTTCGCGTCGGGGGCGCCGACGGTCAGGTTGGCGTAGCCGAAGGTGGTGTAGGACAGGCCGAAACCGAAGGGGAACATCGGCGTCTTGCTCTGCGCGTCGTACCAGCGGTAGCCGACGTCCAGACCCTCGGAGTACTGGACGGTGCCGTTCTGGCCCGGCCACTGCGCGGCGGTGTTCGCCGGCACGTCGGTCAGCGACTGCGGGAAGGTGACCGGCAGCTTGCCGGAGAAGTTCACGTCACCCCACAGCAGCGCCGCGACGGCCGTGCCGTCCTCCTGCCCGGGATACCAGTTCTCGATGATGCCCTTGACCGAGCCCGCCCACGGCATGGTGACCGCCGAACCGCTGTTGACCACGACGACGGTGTTGGGCTGCGCCGCGGCCACGCTGCTGATCAGCTGGTTCTGCGCGGCGGACAGGTCGATGTTGTTCAGGTCGGCGCCCTCGCCCTCGGCGTTGTTCACGAACACGACCGCGAGGTTGGCGGCCTTTGCGGCGTTGACCGCCGGGGTGGTCAGGTCCTGGTTGGGGATCTGCCAGTCGAGGTTGACCTGGCTGCCGCCGCCGTCCTGGAAGTAGTCGACCTCGATGCTCACCGGCTGGCCGGCGGTCAGGGCGATGCTGCCGGTCTTGGTGGTCGGCGGCTGGTCGGCCCAGTTGTTGATGACCTGCTGGCCGTTGATGTAGAGGCGGCTGCCGTCGTCGCTGGTCAGCGAGAAGTTGTAGGTGCCGGTGGTCGGCGGGGTCAGCGTGCCGGTCCACTTGGCCGACCAGTTGGTGCCGCCGAGCGTGCCGCCGGGGGAGTTCCCGCCCCAGTTGAAGTTGACGACCGGGTCGACCCGGGTGAACACCGGGCTGCCGGACAGCGCGTTGCCGCTGTAGTACTGGCCGTACAGGCCGGGGCCGGTGCCCGAGGACGGAGTCAGGTAGCTGCTGTCGAGCAGCGAGCCGTTCGGGTTGGCGACGCCCTGTGAGTAGGTGACCGTCGCGCCGCTGCCCGCGCGGCTGGAAATGCCCTGATACGGCGTGGTGACGTACGGCGCGTTCACGTGCGCGCTGCCGTTGCCGGCCGTCTCGGCGTCCACGCCGGCGTCGTCGCCGATGACCGCGATCGACTTGTCCGCCGAGGTGACCGGCAGCACCGCGCCGGAGTTCTTCAGCAGCACACTGCCCTCCTCGGCGACCTGCCGGGCCACGGCCGTGTCGGCGGCCGAGGTCACGGTGTTGCTCAGGCTGCCGCTGTTCGTCTTGTCGAACAGCCCGGCGGCGAACATCGCGGTCAGGATGTTGAGTACGTGCCCGTCGATGGTCGCCTGGGTGACCTGGCCGGCGGACAGCGCCGAAGTCAGCGCGCTGCCGTAGTACGTGCTGCCGTTCATCTCCATGTCGAGGCCGTTGTCCGCGGACGCGACGGTGGAGTGGGTGCCGCCCCAGTCGGAGGTGACGAAGCCGGTGAAGCCGAGCTGGTTGCGCAGGATCGTCTGCAACAGGTTCGGGTTCTCACACGCGAAGGTGCCGTTGACCATCGCGTAGGAGCACATGACCGACTCGGCGCCGCCCTGTTGCACGGCGGCCTGGAACGCGGGCAGGTAGATCTCCTGCTCGGTGCGCGCGGAGATCTGCGCGTTGTCGCTGCTGCTGTTGCGGTAGGTCTCCTGGTTGTAGACCGCGTAGTGCTTCACCTGGTCGATCGGACCCTGGCTCTGGATGCCCTGGATGTCCGCGGCGGCGAGCTGCCCGTTCAGGTACGGATCCTCGCTGTACGACTCGAACGCGCGGCCCCAGCGCGGGTCGCGCACGATGTTGATGGTCGGGCCGAGCGAGACGTTCGCGCCCTTGGCCCATGTCTCGGCGCCGATCACCTGGCCGTACTGCTGCATCAGCGAGGTGTCCCAGGTCGCCGCGCCGGCGACCGGCGCGGGCAGCTCGGTGACGCCGGTGACGCCGTCGGCCACGCCGGCCGGGCCGTCCTGCAACCGAAGCTGCGGGATGCCGAGCCGGGTGTTGGCGTCGACGCAGGCGCCGTAGCCGTTGCACGAACTGCCGCCGTGCATCATGGCGATCTTCTCGTCGGAGGTCATCTGGGCGAGCAGTTCCTGCGCGCGTGTGGCCGGCGGCTGGGTTGCGTCCATCCAGGGTGGGCTCGCGGCGTGCGCTGGTGTCAGTGTACTGACGAAACCGGCGACCAGCGCGGCCGCGAGCGCGGCACGCACAAAGGTCGGAGTTCTCATGTGGGCACTCCTCGGCGTTGAGGGCAGTGGAGCCGCGGCGGCCGGGACCCGGCCGCCGCGGCTCTAACAAAATGACTCGCAAACTTTCAACGAAAAGTCGGAAGAAGGAGGCTGGTCAGTGATTGCCCATCACTGTGGCTGGATCACTGTTACTGGATCACTGTGGCTGGATCGCTGTCAGCTGGTCACGGTGTCGGGTCACGGTGCTGGATCACGGTTTGCCGGCTCACTGCTGGTAGATCTGGAACTCGGAGACCTGGCCGGCCGGCCAGCCGGTGTTGGCGGTGAAGTTCAGCCGCACGTAGCGGGTACTGGTGGACGTGAAGGTGATCGTCACCGTGTTGCCCGTCGACGGATCGAAGGTGTAGTTCGCCGAGCCGACGATCGTGGTGAAGTTGGTGCCGTCCGTGCTGCCGAGCACGGAGAGGGTCTGGGTGCGGGTGGCCCAGGAGGTGGATGGCGGCAGATTCAGGACGATGCGGCCGATGCTGTGCGCCGAGCCGAGGTCGACTTGGAGCCACTGGGGGAAGGCGTTGTCGGTGCTTTCCCAGTAGCTGTTGGTGTTGCCGTCCACGGCGTTACCGGGCACGTAGGTCTGGGTGTATCCGCTGGCCGAGGTCGGCTGGTTGAGTGCGAGGTTGGTGTTGGCGCTGACGCCGGTGCCGGTGAGGTTGACGGTTGCCGGGCTGCCGGGTGCGTTGCTGGCGATGCTCAGGGTGCCGCTCTGCGCGCCGCTCGCGGTCGGGGCGAAGGTGACGTTGACCGTGCAGGACGCGCCTGCGGCCAGGGAACTGCCGCAGTTGTTGGTCTGCGCGAACGGACCGGAGGCCGAAATCGAGGAGATGGTCGCCGCTGCGTTGCCGGTGTTGGACACCGTCACCGCCTGCGCGCCACTCGTCGTGCCGATGGTCTGGTTGCCGAACGACAGGCTTGTGACGCTGGTGGAGATCGCGGGGTTGGTAGTGCCGCCACCACTACCCGGGAAGACCTCGAACTCCGAGACCTGTCCGGCGGGCCAGACGGTGTTCGCGGTGAAGTTCAGCCGCACGTACCGGGCCGTGGCCGAGGTGAAGTTGATCGTCACGGTGTTGTTGTTCGCGGTCGGGTCGAACGTGTAGTTCGCCGAGCCGACGACGGTGCTGAAGTTGGTCCCGTCGGTGCTGCCGAGCACGGACAGGGTCTGCGTACGGGCACCCCACGACGTGGACGGCGGCAGCGTCAGCACGATCTTGTTGACGCTGTAGTTCTGGCCGAGGTCGACCTGGAGCCACTGCGGGAAGGCGTTGTTCGTGGATTCCCAGTAGCTGCTGGTGTTGCCGTCGTTGGCGTTGGTCGGCGGGAAGCCGGACTGCGAACCGCTGGCGGTGATCGACTTGTTCAGCGCGATGTTGGTCGTGCTGTCGATGCCGGAGCCGGTCAGCGAGACCGTCGTCGGGCTGTTGTTGGCGTTGCTGGTCACCGTCAGCGTCCCGGTGCGCGAGCCGCTGGCGGTCGGCTTGAAGGACACGGTCACCGTGCAGGACGCGTTGACCGCGATGCTGGAGCAGTTGTTCGTCTGGCTGAAGTCACCGGTCGTCGAGACGCCCGAGACGGTCGCCGCGGTGGTGCCGGAGTTGGTGATCGTCACCGACTGCGCCGTCGCCGTGGAGCCGACCAGGGTCTGACCGAACGTCAGGCTCGCCGGGTTGGCGTTCAGCACCGGGCCGGGCGCGGTGCCGGTACCGGACAGGCTGACGGTGTTGGTGACGCCACCCGCGTTGACCGTCAGGTTGCCGGTGCGCGAACCGGCCGCGGTCGGGCTGAAGGTCACGCTCACCGTGCAGGAGCCGTTCGCGGCGATCGACGAGCCGCAGTTGTTGGTCTGCGCGAAGTCGCCGGTGGTCGAGATGCCCGAGACGGACGCCGCCGCACTGGTCGGGTTGGACACCGTCACGGTCTGCGCCGCGCTGGTCGCACCGGTCGCGACCGAGCCGAAGTTCAGCGCGGTCGGCGAGACGGACACGCCGTTGTTCGGGTACGGCGGGAAGACCTCGGTCGGGTTGGTGCCGGCGCACTGGGTCGGGCTGATACCCGAGTTTCCGCCGTTGTCCGTGATCGCGAACGCGGTGCCCTCGCAGCTGTAGCTCGGCGCGTTGCCCGCGTTGGCCTGCGCCACGCCGGTCGCGACGACGTTCTGCATCGTGGCGGTGCCGCCGGTCTGCTCCTGCAATGCGAACGTCCCGGTCCCGGCAATCGTCACGTTGTTGAGGTTGACGCCGCTGACGGTGCCCTCAACCCATTGGATCGCCTCGTACGGGCTCTGCTCGATCAGTGCGTTGGTCACGTTGATCGGACCGGTGATGGCGCCCTGGCTGCCGTCGAACCACAGCGCGCCGACGCCGAACTGCCAGTTCGGGTCGAGGTCGCCGTCACGGATCATGGTGTTGTTCAGGATGGTGGTGGTGCCGACCGGGGTCGAGCTGAACCGCTGGCCGACCTGGATGCCGCCGCCCTGCGTGATGCCGCTGTCCACGACCAGGTTGCCGGAGACGGTGTTGTCGTGGCCGCCGTAGATGGCGATGCCGTTGGCCAGCTGCTGCAACTGCACCGTGTTGTTGGAGAACGTGTCGCCGGAGTCCGCGCCGACGCCCGAGTCGGCCCACGTCGCCAGACCGTCGTCGCCGGTGTTGCGGATGTCGCTGTTGGTCACCGTCGAGTTGGTCACGCCGCCGTGGAAGTTGATTCCGTCAGCCGTCGTGTCACGGATCCGCATGCCGCTGAAGGTCAGGCCGTTGAACGGCCCGTCCATCCAGGCGCCGACCTTGTCGTGCTCGATCCAGATGTTCGACACGGTCGAGCTGCTCATCGCGCCGCCGATGCCGTTGACCGCGCAGCTGTCGCAGCGCTCCTGCACGTTGCCGAAGATGGCGAAGTTCTGTAGGTGCACGTTGGTGCTCGGGCTGGGCGCGGAGTTGCCGTAGAAGCCGGGCGCCGTGCCGGTGACGGTCGAGTACCACATGCCCGCGCCGGCGACGGTCACGTTGTTGACCATGATGTGGCCGGGGACGTTGTACGTGCCCGGCGGAATCCACACCGTGCCGCCCGAACCGGCCGCGCTGATCGCGTTGTTGAACGCGGTGGTCGAGTCGTTCACGCCGGTCGAGTCGGCGCCCTCGCTGGTCACCGAGACCGAGCCGGACGGCTGCGTGAGCGCCGCGCCGACGTTCTCGAAGTCCGCGAAGTCGATCGTGTACGAGGACGCGGTGTCCTCCGAGTCGACCTGCAACTTGAAGGTCGTGCCGGCCGGATACGTCGTCGAGAACAGCCGGTGCACCTCGTCGAAGAAGTGGTGCGGGTTGCTGCCCGGCGTGTTGGTGAACGGGTAGCTGCCGTAGTACCAGCTGTACGCGTTGGTCAGCGTGAAGTCGGTCTGCTTCGTGCCGTTGACGTACAGCGAGAGCGGCGCGGTGTAGACCGTGCCGCCCGAGGTGTCCGGGATGCTGTAGCGGAAGTCGATCGAGTTCGTCGTGACCGGCGAGGTGAACGTGACGAACTGGCCCTGCCCGCCGAGCGTCACGGCCTTGCGGCCGGACGCCTCGTCGGCCAGCTGGCCCTGGGTGACGCTCGGGCCGATGACCGTCCCGTTGGTCGCGGAGTTCTCCGCCTGTACCTCGACGTACGGCAGGCTCGCGCCGCTGCCGCCGGTCGCGGCCGCGGCGGCGGGCTGCACTGCCAGGACGGCGACGACGCCGCCGGCCAGCAATGCGCTGCTGGCCGTCCACGCGGCGAATCGCCGTGGACTTCGGAAGGAGTGGAACACTGTCTGCTCCTTTCACGCGATGCCGGGTCTCCGTCGGCGACATCGCGGTCAGGTGGGGATGGGTGCGTGTGGCGCGAGTTGATACGCGGTACCAGGCACGTTGCGGCGCCTCGCCGGTTGTGTGGGTGAGCGGCGGCGAGGGCGGGACAGTCCGTATGCGGGTGTGTGGCCGGTGCATGGGGACCGTAGCGTTTTTGACATCTGGACGCAATATCCAGACACATCCCTGGTGAATATTTACTTCTGCTTGCACAGTCGCCGGTCAGGGCACGGCTCGTCCCGTGCGGGATGTCTCGGCGTGAAATGCGATGAAATCAGTGCGTGTCCGGCCCGGTCGAGCCCGGCCCGCCTGGTCCGATCCGGCTCGGTTCAGCCAGGCGGTTCGGCCCGGTTCAGCGCTTGCGCAGGCGCAGGCTGGTCCAGCTGGCGTCCGCGGTCCAGCCGCCGTCGACCGGCAGTGCCACGCCGTTCACGAAGCCGCTCATACCCGGGTCGGCGAGGAACGCGACCGCGGCGGCGATGTCGCCGGGAGCGGCGAACCGCCCCATCGGGACGCGGTCGGTGATGTCGGCGTCGGTGTAGCCGCCCGAGGCCTGGTCGGCGGCGTCCATCTCGGTCTTGACCCAACCCGGGCACACCGCGTTGACCCGCACGCCTCGGCCGCCCCACTCGGCGGCGAGCGTGCGCGTCAGGCCGATCAGCCCGTGCTTGCTCGCGTTGTATGCTGCGCGGTCCGAGACGCCGTGCAGCCCGGCGATCGACGCGATGTTCACGATCGAACCCGTACCCGCCGCGAGCATCGCCGTGCCGAACGCCCGGCACAGCAGGAACGGCCCGGTGAGGTTCACTTCCAGTACTCGGCGCCACTGTTCGGCCGTGGTCTGCTCCGCCGGGACGAGCAGTGAGACGCCCGCGTTGTTGACCAACACGTTGACCCGGCCGAACTCGCCGAGTACCTGCTCGGACAGCCTCGTCGCGTACTGCTCCGACGAGACGTCGCCGACGACGGCCAACGCCTCGGCGCCGCGCTCGCGTACGGATTGCAGAGTCGCATCAGGCATCCGCAGGTCGCTCAGTACTACCGCGTAGCCCCGTTCGGCCAGGGCATCGGCCACTCGGCGGCCGATGCCCTGCGCGGCGCCGGTGACGACCGCGACTGGTGGAACTGGTGCAACCGATGGAACTGGCGTGTCCTGCCCGGTATTGGTCATTCGGATGGGCCTTCCCTCGTGGGAGTGGACATGCATTGGTATCAATTATGCGGCAATGGTGGGTATAGCTGACTTCTGCTGGTGTCGTTGTTCGTAGGCTAGGGGGCTGAGCTGCCGGTTCGCGGAGTGTCGGCGTTCGGGTGTTGTAGCGGGCCAGCCAGCGAAAGACCGTGAGCCGGGCGCAGTGTGTGCTGTCGTAGCGGTGGGAGCCCTGGAGGGTCTCGCGCTTGAGCGAGGCGTGGAAGGACTCGCAGGCGGCGTTGTCCGCGCTGGTGCCGACCGCGCCCATCGACTGGGTCACGCCCAACTCCTTGCACGCGGCGGCGAACTCCTTCGATGTGTACTGAGACCCGTGATCACTGTGGAAAAGCGCGCCGACAAGACTCCCGCGCACGTAGCGGGCCATGCGCAGGGCGTCGGCGACTAGCTCGGTGCGCATGTGGTCGGCGATCGAGTATCCGATCACGCGACGGCTGAAGCAGTCCAGCACGGTCGTGAGGTACAGTAACCGCCCGTCACCGACCGGCAGATAGGTGATGTCGCCCATGTACTTCACGTCTGGCGTGGGGGCGGTGAAGTTGCGGCCGAACAGGTCGGTGACCGGGACGGCCGAGGGCTCGGGCACGGTGGTGCGCACCCTCTTGTGCAGGCGTATCCCGGCGATCGCGTACTTGCGCATCACCCGTGCGACCTTCTTCCCATTGACGGCCATGCCCGCCGCGCGCAGTTCGGCGGGCACCCGCGGGGAACCGTAGGCGCCATCGGTCTCAGCGTGCACGGCGCGGATGCGCGCGGCCAGTACCTGATCGGCCTGCTCGCGCGCCGCACGGGCGGCCCACGATCACCCCGGAAGCGATCCGCTGGGAGCCGGACTCGTCCGGCCCCGATACGGTCCGTCACGCAATACGCGCAGCAATCAGCGATGTGTGGCCCGAAGTACCCGAGGCCGCCGACGGCTTCAGTGCAAATGAAACGATCGCTTGCAGCAACAGCAACGGCCCGGTCGATCCGGTGAGCGATGCGCTCACCACGATCCCGAGTAGTCCGACTATCGCGCGGATCACGTATGCCGATTTGATCATCCTCAACCGGGATCACTTCATGTACGAGTGGACTACCTTCGCGGCTATCAGTCTCGGCGCGTGACTCACCTGGTGAACCTCTTGGTGACAGGTGACGCGTGCGATCTCGACCCCCGTTTCTCTGCTGTCGGTCGTTGTGGGCAACTGTACAGGTCAGCCACGCGTGCGAGCCTAGCGGGCCGCGCCGCCGGAGCGCCGCTGTTATCAACTATCGGCGGTCACACTGCGAGCGGGTTCGACGATTGGTCACCTGTTGGCCACTGTCTGCAATTCAGCGCCCTGTCTTTACTGGAACCATAGAAAGGGCCACGGCAAAGACGTGAGGCTGGCAGGCCCGCGCGGCGGTGCCAGCATCGCACCCTTCACCACCGAGGAGGACCGACACGTGACCATCACCGTTGACCGCCCCGCCGAACACGAGGCGACGCAGCGGCGCAACCCGCGCGAACTGGTCTCGCCGCAGACGTTCACCAAGCTCGTTACCTATATCGTTGAGCACCAGCGCGTCACCCGCCCCTACGCCGAGCGCGTGATCGAGCAGACCCTGATCTACCTCAAGGCTGTGTGTGGCAACCACGGCGTGCGCTTGGTCCCGGACATCTCTGTGGACCCCGGCTGGCATGCTTTCCTGATGCACACCATCGAGTACGCCCAGTCGAGCAGGATCACAACGGCGGACGGCGCCTGCACCACGTCCCGATCATGCTCGAAGACATCTCCTCCGGCGCAGCCATGCAGCGCACCATCCGCTACTACACGCCACCGGCTACCCCGTTGACCCCGAGTTCTGGATCACCGGCGAATCCTGCTGCCCACCCAACCCCCCGGTACCCTGCACCAGCGACCCCGACTAAGCACGAGCGCCACGCCCGACAGCCATCGGACCTCGTCACCGCCGTCGCCCCAACGAGCTAGGCGCACCGAGTAGAAAGCCCAGACAGTGCCTTCCACGATCTTCAGCGAGCTGCCCACCGCCGTTTGGGAAGCAGTGGCCAATCACACAGGCCACGTAAACCGCTTCGACTCGGCCCCGAACGGCAACCACGCAGAGATCGCCGGGACACTACACACCGAGCACGGGCGGGTGTTCGTCAAAGGCACCCGCCTGCTGCCCGATCAGCATTGGGGCGGCGGCGAGGCCTGGTCACTGCGCAACGAGGCCGCGGTCATCCCGCACGCACGCCCCTACGCCCCCAACCTCCTGTGGCAGGTTGAGACAGCCGGTTGGCTCCTGGTCGCGTTCGAACACATTGAAGGCCGCCACCCCCAGTACCACCCCGGCTCAGCCGACCTCAAATCGCTCGCCGCAGCCATCGCCGCACTGTCCGAACTGCCCTGCCCCGACGCTGTTCGCCTACGCGTCGAAGACCGCTACCGCTCTCAAGACCCGGCAGCCCAAGCACTGGCCGGGTCCACGATGCTGCACTGCGACCTGAACCCCTCCAACATCCTGATCACTCCAGCTGGTGACGTCCGCGTGGTCGACTGGGCGTTCTGCTCCCGAGGCGCAGCATGGCTTGAATGCGCATTCCTCCTACCCTGGCTGCTGCGCGACGGACACACACCCGACGACGCAGAGGCATGGCTCAACCGCTTCCCTGCCTGGAAACAAGCCGACCCCACCATCGTCGACTCCTTCGCTTCCTGGCTCGCCACCGCATGGGCGCGACGAGACGTCCCCGATGCAGCGCCATGGATCATCGAGTACGCGGGCATCACCCGCACATGGGCCACGCACCGGCACAACCCCTCAGCGGCCCGAACGCAAGAGTCCGCCTGGCGAAAACCAGCAGCTGCCGCACCGGAGATGTAGCGGCGTAGCGCTTCTCGTTGGTGGCCGCCGGGCGAAGGAAGGATCGGGAAGGCCGGGTGGGTCATCTCCGTACGCGTCGCCCGAAGGGTTCCCGGAAACGCACGGTGCATCAAGGCAAACAGCAGCCTTGACACACCGCACGCCGCTCAGCAAGGCACAGCCCGCCGCATACGGAGATGACCCACCCTCAGCCCCAGCTACGGGCGCGGTCCGGCAGGTGCCGCGCAGGCGACAGGAACCAGGGCGCTGACATGGGCCGCCATCTGCGATAGAAGATGTGTTTAGAGGGAGTGCCCGCCGAGCCAGTAGTCGTAGATGCGGGCCGGGCTCCGGCTGGTCGGTGTGGATCTGCGAGGGCGGCAGCCCGCCGCCGAGCGCCCCGGCGACGCGTTCGGCGGCTCGTTCTGTCGAAGCCCGCAGCAGACATGGCGCCCTTTCCCGATGATCGTGCGACGCTGGCGCGCAGTCCGATCATACGGCGCGTCGCGCATCGGACGCTGGTCGGGTGCGCGACGGCTGTGCCACGATGACGCCATGACCGACGCCGAGGGCACCACTGCCGACAGCACGACGCAAGCTGCGCGTTTGAATATCGACGGGGTCGGGCTCGCCTACGACGACGAGGGTTCCGGCGACGGCGCGGCACTGGTGTTCATCCACGGCTGGACGGCGAACCGGCACCGCTGGGACCACCAGATGGACCACTTCAAGGTCGGCCGCCGGGTCATCCGGCTGGACTTGAGGGGCCACGGCGAGAGCGACAAGCCGGTACAGCGGTACACCATTGACGGCCTGGCCGAGGACGTGCGCCGGCTGATGGACGATCGCGGCGTCGACCGCTTCATCCCGGTCGGGCACTCGATGGGCGGCATGATCGCGCAGAAGCTCGCATTGGCCTATCCGGACCGGGTCGAGCGGATCGTGTTGGTGGATTCGCTCGGCCGGATGGTTTACAACCGCGGACGCGGGCTGGTGATGACCGTCTCGAAGCGACTTCCGTACAACCTCTTCGTGGCCGCCAACATCATGCGTGCGTTCAAGCCGGGCTATCCGCGCGAGCAGATTCGCGGCTACGTCGCCGCCTCGCAGGCCACGCCGCGGCACGTGGTGCTGTCCTGCTTCGATGCGATGCGTGCGTTCGACGTGCTGGACCGGGCCAGCGAGATCCAGGCCCCGGTGCTGCTGGTGCACGGCTACTACGACGTCCAACTCCCGCCCCGCGAGGCACTTCGGCTCGCGGCCCGGTGCCGGGACGCCGTCGTCAAGATCCTCGACACCGGGCACGAGGCGCCGGTGGAGGATCCGGCGGCGGTCACGGCGGCTATCGAGGACTTCCTCGCCCGCGGCTGATGCCCTTACGGCCGAACGTGTTCCGGCACGTCACAGTCTGACGTGCCGTCAGGTCGCCGTCAGATCGCGGCGGCGCATCGGCTTGTGATGTGTGACATCTGCTTGCCCGCGTCGCTGGCGGGCGATAGCGTACAGGCGCGGCACGCAAACATCTCAAGACCTTAACTTGAGTGTTCACGTGCCGTGGGTGTGATTTCCGCACTGTGCGGTTGCCCGGCGGGTCGATGGGGACAGGCCCGGGTGCGCAGATGCCGCGTCTGCGGCGGACGCCGACGTCCGGTCGCGGCGGCTGGCATCGGGCAACGGGTGGAAGAACCGGCGGCGTGCATAATGAGGGGTCTGTTTCCGGGGCAGTGCCGGGCGGATCAGTGATCACTCACACCTGATCTCACAATTCGGGGGACGACTGTGTGGCAACGGGAGCGCAAGGGTACGGCCATGTCCGACTCGCAGGCCGCCGCGAGATCGTTCGTCGACACGCTCTCCCTGCGAGCCGCGCAGCAGTCCGATCAGATCGCCTATCGCTTCCTGGTCACCGGCGACGCGGACGGCGAAATAGACCAGATCACCTTCGGTGAGCTCGGTCGGCGTGCCCGCGCCGTCGGCGGCTGGTTACAGGAGCGCGGTTTCGCCGGTTCCCGTGCGCTGCTGCTCTATCCGCCGGGGCTGGAGTTCGTCCGCGGCTACATGGGCTGCCTGTTCGGCGCGGTAGTCGCGGTGCCCTGCCCCGCCCCGCTCAGCGGCCAGATCCGCCGCGCGCTGCCGCGCCTGCGCAGGCTGGTCGCCGACGCCGGGGCCGAGGTGGTGCTGACCACCGGCCCGATCCTGGCCGCGCTGCGCGCCGCCGCCGACGAGGTGCCGGAACTCGCCGCGCTGACCTGGGTCGCCACCGAGGAGATCCCGGACGACGCGCACGCGGCGTGGCGCGATCCCGGCCTCGGCCCGGACTCGATCGCGTTCCTTCAGTACACCTCGGGCTCGACCAGCGCGCCGCGCGGGGTGATGGTGAGCCACGGCAACCTGCTGGACAACCAGCGGGTCATCGCCGAAGCCCTGGGCCACACGTCGCAGCGGCTCGCGGCACACAGCGGCGACCTGCTGGTCAGCTGGCTGCCGGTGTTCCACGACATGGGCCTGATCGCCGGGGTGCTTCAGCCCACGTACATCGGCCGCACCGGCACCCTGATGTCTGCGCTGCACTTCCTCCAGCAGCCGGAGCGCTGGCTGACCGCCGTGTCCACGTTCCGGCCGCACATGAGCGGCGGGCCCAATTTCTCGTACGAGCTGTGCGTGCGCCGGGCCACTCCGCAACTGCTGGAGCGGCTGGACCTGTCGACGTGGCGGGTCGCGTTCAACGGCGCCGAACCGGTGCGGGCAGCCACCCTGCGGCGGTTCGCCGAGGCTTTTGCGCCGGCCGGATTCCGGTCCGAGGCCTTCTATCCGTGCTACGGCCTCGCCGAGGCGACACTGATGGTCAGCGGCGGCGACGTCGAGACCGCACCGGCCATCGGTCCTGCCCCGGCGCAGAACCCCGTCGAGCCGGAGGCGGGGCCGGGCACGGGGCGGGAACGCGAGTTGGTCAGTTGCGGGCGCCCGCGGATGACGGTGGTGATCGCCGATCCGGAACTCGGCGTGCCGTGCGCGGACGGCGAAGTCGGCGAGATCTGGGTCGGCGGCGCCAGCGTCGCGGCCGGGTACTGGAACGATCCGGCGAAAACGGACGAGACGTTCAACGCCCGGCTCGCCGACGGCCGCAGCGGCTTCCTGCGCACCGGGGACCTCGGCTTCCTGCGCGACGGCGAACTGTACATCAGCGGCCGTCGTAAGGATCTGCTGATCATCGACGGACGGAATCACTACCCCCAGGACCTGGAGCTGACCGCCGAGATGGCTCATCCGGCGGTACGGCCGGGCTGCGTCGCGGCGTTCTCGGTCGGCAACCAGGACGGCGGCACCGACGGCGGCGGCGCGGACGGGGAGCGTCCGGTTCTGGTGGCCGAGGTCGCGGCGCAGGCGGATGCCGAGACGGGCACGATCGAGACGGCGATCCGCCGGGCGGTCAGCGAGGAACACGGTCTCGCGCTGCGGGACGTGGTGCTGATCCAGCCGGGCGGAATCCACAAGACGTCGAGCGGCAAGATCCAGCGCAGCGCGACGCGCAAGGCTTATCTCGAAGGAACGCTCGCGCTGCTCGACCTGCCGAAGGACGAGCCGCAACCGACGTCGCAGCCTGTGCCCGATGACCAGACCGTGTCCAACAGCGCTGTGTCCAACATTGCTGTGCTCGGTGACACCGCGCTCGGTGACACTGTGCTTGATAGCACTGTGTTTGACAACGCTGTGCTTGACGACACTGTGCTTGACAACGCTGTGCTTGAAAACATCGTGCTCGATGCCGATGTACGTGCGATCGAGGCGTGGCTGGTGGACGCGGTCGCCCGGCGTGCCGAGATCGATCCGGCACAGGTGAAGGTCGACAGTTCGATCGCCGACTACGGCATCGGCTCGCGCGGCTTGGTCGAGATCGTCGGCGAGTTGTCCGACAAGCTCGATCGCAAGCTCGAACCGACGGTGTTGTACGAATATCCGACCATTGCGGGGGCGGCTCGGGCGTTCGGCGCCGAGGCAGCCGGGCAACGGGATTCCGCGTCCGCCAGCAAACCCGATCCCGCGCCCACGCCGACCACCGAGTCCAGGCCCGATCCCGCGCCCACGCTGATTACCGTGACTGCCACTGAGCCCAAGTCCGATCCGGTGTCCGCGTCGACCACAGAGTCGAAGCTTGACCTGGTGTCCGCGTCGATCGCTGAGCCCAAGTCCGATCCTGTGCCGGCGCCGACTACCGGGCCGAAGCTCGGTCCAGCGCCCGCGCTGACTACTGAGTCGAAGCTCGGTCCAGTGTCCGTGCCGACCGTTGAACTGAAGTCCGGTCCGATGGCCGCGCTGACTGCCGAGTCGAAGTCCGGTCCGGTGTCCGTGCCGATCGCCGAGTTGAAGTCCGATCCCATGCCCGCGCCGACTACTGAGCCGATTGCGATCGTGGCGATGGCGTGCCGGTTCCCCGGCGGCGCGGACGATCCCGAGGCGCTGTGGCGGATCCTGGCCGAGGGCGGTGACGTCGTCGACAGCCCGCCCGGCCGTTGGAACAGCGAGGCGCTGCTCGATCCGGACCCGGAAGCGCCGGGCAAGGCGTACACGCTGCAAGGCGGGTACCTGCGGGACATCGATCGCTTCGACGCGGCCTTCTTCGGGATCTCGCCGCGTGAGGCCGCCGCGATAGATCCGCAGCAGCGGCTGCTGCTGGAGACCGCGTGGGAGACCTTGGAGCGGGCCGGGATCGTGCCGAGCCGGCTGAAGGAGAGTGCCACCGGCGTATATGTCGGCCTTTACGACAGCGACTACCTCTCTGCGGCAGGGCTCGAACAACTCGATGGCCACGTCGGCACCGGCTCGGCGTCCAGCGTCGCATCCGGCCGGATCGCGTACACGCTCGGACTGGTCGGCCCGGCCGTGACCATCGACACTGCGTGCTCGTCCTCACTGGTCGCCGTGCACCTCGCGGCACAGGCGCTGCGCGGCGGCGAGTGCGACCTCGCGCTGGCCGGCGGCGCGACGCTGATGGTGACGCCGCGTGCGTATGTCGAGTTCAGCCGGCTGCGCGGGCTGTCCGCCTCCGGCCGGTGCCGGCCGTTCGCCGCCGACGCGGACGGCATGGTGTGGGCGGAAGGCTGCGGGCTGCTCCTGCTCAAACGGTTGAGCGACGCGCGGCGGGACGGCGATCGCGTGCTCGCGGTCATCCGGGGCTCGGCGGTGAACCAGGACGGCCGTAGCCAGGGCCTGAGCGCGCCGAACGGCCTCGCGCAGGAACAGGTCGTGCGCTCGGCGCTGGCCGCTGCCGAACTGCTGCCGCAGGACGTTGATTACGTGGAGGCGCACGGCACCGGAACGCCGATCGGCGACCCGGTCGAGGCCCGCGCGCTGGCCAGGGTGTTCGGCGGATCGCGTGCGGCGGCCGGTCCGCTCTACCTCGGTTCGCTGAAGTCGAATCTCGGCCACACCCAGGCCGCGGCCGGTGTCGCCGGTGTGATCAAGACGGTGCTCGCACTCCAGCACGAGCAACTCCCGGCGTCGCTGCACGCTGATACGCCGACGGCTCAGGTGGACTGGGACGGCGCGGGTCTGCGAGTGCTGAATCGCCCCAGGCCGTGGCCGCGCGGCGAACGGGTGCGTCGCGCCGGCGTGAGCAGTTTCGGGATCAGTGGCACCAACGCACACCTGATCCTTGAGGAGGCGCCAGCGCGCGTCGCCGGGGGAGTGGGGGCGAGCAGTGCGGCTTCTCCCTCAATCAGCACAATGCCTCCAGTGCCTTCAATCAGCACAGTGCCCTCAAACAGCGGGCTTCCTTCGGCCGACGCAGCCCCCGCGCTCGACGGCGCGCCGATGCTTTTCCCGATCTCGGCACGCAGCCTGACCGCGCTGCGCGGCCAGGCTGACCGGCTTGCGCAGGCGCTGGAAGCGAATCCGCATCTTCCGTTGCGGCCGGTCGCCGGGACGCTGGCACGTCACCGCACGCACTTCGAGCAGCGCGCTGTCATCGACGCGCGTGATCGTGCGGAACTGCTCGACGGCCTGCACCGCTTGGCCTCGTCGGGCACCGAGCCGGCATCGACGCCGACGCAGGGCGCGCCGATCGCCGGAAAGCTCGCCTTCGTTTTCCCGGGGCAGGGCGCGCAGTGGGCCGGAATGTGCGTCGACCTGCTCAGCCGCTCGGCGGTCTTCGCCGAGGAATTCGAGCGCTGCGACGCCTCGCTGCGTCCGCACACGGGCTGGTCGGCTTCGGCGGTGCTGCGCGGCGAACCTGACGCGCCCGACTTGCAACGCGTCGACGTTGTCCAGCCGGTGCTGTTCGCCGTGATGGTCTCGCTCGCCGCGCTGTGGCGGTCCTACGGCGTGGAGCCGGACGCAGTCGTCGGCCACAGCCAAGGCGAGGTTGCCGCTGCGTACGTCGCCGGAGCGCTCACGCTGGACGACGCCGCGACCGTGGTCGCGCTGCGCAGCAAGGCAGTCTCGGCGGTCTCCGGTGCCGGTGCCATGGCCGTCGTGGAGCGCTCGGCCGGGCAACTGGAGCCGCGCCTCGCGGCCCTGAACGGCCGAGTGTCGGTCGCGGCGGTCAACAGCAGCCGATCGACGGTGCTCGCGGGCACTGCCGAAGCGATCGACGCATTGGTCGCGCAGCTCGAACGCGAAGAGGTGTTCGTCCGGCGGCTGCAAGTCGACTACGCGTCGCACAGCGTGCAAGTCGAACCGCTGCGTGAGCCGATCCTGGCCGACCTCGCGAACGTCGGACACGCCTCGTCATCTGCACCCGTGTCATCAGAGCCCTTGTCATCAGTGTCCTCGTTATCAGTGCCCTGGTATTCGACCGTCCTCGGCGGGACCGTCGGCGGCGACCTGCGTCCGGATGCCGAGTACTGGTACCGCAACCTGCGCGAACCGGTCCGCTACGCCGACACGGTCGAGCGCATGATCGGTGACGGGTTCCGGTACTTCGTCGAGCTGAGCCCGCATCCTTCGCTCGTCGTCGCCACGCAGACGATCGCCGAGGACGCGCAGCGCGCCGTCGCAGTGATCAGTTCACTGCGACGCGACGAGGACGGACCCGCGTGCCTGGTCCGTTCGCTGGGCGCGCTGCACGTGGCGGGCCGGGATGTCCGCTGGGACCTGCTCGTTCCGGACGGCTGGCAGGCCGACCTGCCGACGTACGCTTTCAACGGCGACCGCCACTGGACCGAACCGACGGGTTCCGGCGCCGGTTCGGCCGACCCCGATCTGGCGGCCGGGGCCCGGCATCCGCTGCTCGGCGTCGAGCTGGCATCGGCAGACGCGAGCCGCTGGACCTTCCGCAAGACGTGGACCGTGCGCACCGCTGACTGGCTGCGCGATCACTCGGTGTTCGGCAGGGTCGTGCTATCCGGGACCACGGTGCTGGAACTGTGCTGGGCGGCGCTTGACGCGGCATTTCCCGACCGGCTCTTCGACGTCGCGGATCTGCTGCTCATCGCGCCGCTGGTGCTGCCTGAGTCAGAGGCCGTCGAAGTTCAGATCGAGGTCGTCGCCGGCGAGTCAGAGATCGGCGAGGTCTCCGTGTACAGCAGGGTGCGCGGCGCGGGACGTTCCGATTGGACACTGCACGCCACCGCCGTCGGCGCCGAGCCCCGACCGGTGTACGACGAGCCTGTTCCGCCCACAGCTGATGACGGCGCGCCGATCTGGGACGAGTCGCGCTATTCGCGGCTTGCTGAGGCCGGATTAGGCTACGGACCGGCTTTCCGCGGTGTGCGCTCCGCGGTCGCCATCGACGAATCGACCGTGCTCGCCTGGCTTTCGCTGCCGGAGCAGGCGACGGACTCCTCGTTCACGCAGCGCGTCCATCCGGCGTTGCTCGACGCGGCGCTGCACGTCGCGTCCACGTTCGACACGTCGGGGCGCACGTTGCTCCCGGTCGCCGTCGGCCGATCCAGCCTGCCGCCACCGACCCTCGCCGCAGAGCTGACCGCGGTGGTCAGGCGGACGAGCGACTCAGGCGACGATCTCACCGTCGATGTGACGCTGCGGACCGCCGATGGCTTTCCGGCAGGCGAACTGTCGGGCGTGCGGTTGCGCGCGGCGACCAGCGCCGACCTCGCGCACGGAGCACGCGCGGGGCGAGATCTGTACGAACTGGCCTGGGTGCCGGTCGCACAGTCGGCGGCCGAGCCCGGCGGACCATGGGCTCTGGTGACCACGGATGCTGATCCGCTCATCGATGCCCTGATCCAGGCGCTCAAGGCCGTCGGCGTGCGAGCGGTCGCGGTCGACGCGGATGAGGCGCTGCCTGCGGATGCCGACACGGTGCTCCGGTTCTGGCCGAGCGCCGAGACCGCGGATGCGGGCGCCGATACGGGCGCCGTCGTAGGTACGGAGCCGGATACAGCGCACCGCGCGCACGGTTTCGTGGCCGCCGGCTTGTCCGAGTTGCAGGCGCTGCTCGCCAATGGCGGCGAGCACGCTCCGTCACGCCTCGTCTGGGTGACCCGAGGCGCGGTGGCCACCGGGGCCGGCGACGTGGTGACCGGCCTGGATCAGTCGGCGCTGTGGGGGCTTGCCCGTAGCGCCAGGACTGAGCACCCTGATCTCGGGCCGAAGTCGATCGACCTCGATCCGGCGATGCCCGGGTCCCCGGCGATGTCCGAGTCCGCCCTCCCTGTCGCTGTCGCGGCTCTGATCGCAGCCGTCTGTGAAGTCGGCGAGCCGGAGCTGGCGATCCGTCGCGGCACCCTGCTCGCGCCGCGACTGGTACGCGGCACCGTCGCCGGACAGCCTGATCAGGCACCGATGACGGCCGATGAGCTTGTGGCCAACGAGTCTGTCGCCGATGGAACCGTGCTCATCACCGGCGGTCTCGGCGCCGTCGGCGGGCAGATCGCACGTCGTCTCGCCGCGCACGGCGACCGGCGCTTCGTGTTGACTTCCCGCCGTGGTGAGCTGGACCCGCGGGACCGGGAACTCGTCGCGCAACTCGCCGCACTCGGCGCCGAGACCGAGGTCGTGGCCTGCGATGTCACCGACGCTCAAGCGCTCGGCGCCCTGCTGGCACGGATCGCCGAGCGGGGGCCGCTGCGCGGCGTCGTGCACGCCGCGGGTGTCCTCGCCGACGGCGCCGTCACCGAACAGACACCTGATTCACTCGCGCGGGTGCTGCGTCCGAAGGCCGCAGGCGCCTGGAACCTGCACCGGCTCACTCTCGGCACGCCGCTCGACTTCTTCGTGCTGCTCTCGTCCGCCGCCGGCGTGATCGGAACCGCGGGCCAAAGCAACTACGCGGCGGCCAACGCCTTCCTCGACCAGCTGGCACACCGTCGACGTGCCCAAGGCCTGCCCGCCACGTCCATCGCGTACGGAGCCTGGTCCGGCGACGGACTCGCCGACGTGCACGCCGACCTCGGCCGGATGGCAGACCTCGGATTCCGTGCCCTCGAACCCGAACACGCCCTCGACCTGTTCGAACTCGCCATCCGGCGGCCGGCGGCGCACCTGGTCGCTTGGAGCGTGGATCTGGAGCGGCTGCGCGGATCGTTCAGCCGCGGCACCGGGACGCCCGCGTTGTGGCGAGCCCTGCTGCCCCCGGTTCGCGAGGCTTCGACCGGAAGCGATCTGGCCGACAGGCTCGCCCGCCTCACCGACGCCGAACGGTCCGCGCGCGTGCTCGCGATCGTCGGCGACGAGGTCGCGCACGCGCTCGGCTTGCGCTCCGCCGCCGAGGTGCGGCCGGACCGGCCGCTGCGGGAAGTCGGCATGGACTCGGTCAGCGCCCTGGAAGTGCGTAACCGCATCGGTGCACGGATCGGCGCGCGATTGCCCGCGACCCTGCTCTTCGACCACCCGACCACCGGTCGGCTCGCCGAGCACCTGCTCGACACGGTCCTGCGACGCACCGCAGAAGCCGTGCCACAGAGATCTGCGACGACGCTTGCGCGTACGTCCGCGTCAGTGCGCTCGGCAGACGAACCGGCGGCGGACGAACCGATCGCCATCGTCTCCATGGCCTGCCGCTTCCCCGGTGGCGTCGCAGACCCCGAACAGTTCTGGCGGCTGCTCGCCGACGGCCGCGACGCGATCGGCCCGTTCCCGGCGGACCGCTGGGACGTCGAGGCGCTCTACGACCCGGACCCGGAGGCGCCGGGCAAGAGCTATGCGCGCGAGGGCGGGTTCCTCGGCGGAATCGACGCATTCGACGCGCGCTTCTTCGGGATCACGGCGCGCGAGGCCGCCGCGATGGACCCGCAGCAGCGGCTGCTGCTGGAGACCGCGTGGGAAGCGCTGGAGCGCGCCGGAATTGTCCCGTCCCGGCTCGCCGGGAGTATGACAGGCGTCTATATCGGCATGTTCGGCAGCGAATACGCGTCCGGATCCAGCCTGGAACAGCTCGACGGCTACTACGGCACGGGCACCTCGCTCAGCGTCGCCTCCGGCCGGCTCGCCTACACGCTCGGGCTGGTCGGCCCGGCGGTGACCGTGGACACGGCCTGCTCGTCTTCGTTGCTCGCTGTGCACATGGCCGCCGCGGCGCTGCGGTCGGGGGAGTGCGACACCGCGCTGGCCGGTGGCGCGACGCTGATGGTCACGCCGCAGACCTTCGTCGAATTCAGCCGGATGCGCGGCCTGTCGCCGAGCGGCCGGTGCCGGTCGTTCTCCGACGACGCCGACGGTACCGGTCTGTCCGAAGGTGTCGGCATGGTCCTGCTCAAGCGGCTGTCCGATGCGCGGCGCGACGGTGACGAGGTGCTGGCGGTGCTGCGCGGCAGCGCCGTGAACCAGGACGGACGCAGCCAGGGCCTGTCCGTGCCGAACGGGCCGTCCCAGGAGCGGGTGATCCGGCTGGCGCTGGAGCGCTCCGGGCTGGCTCCGGCAGACCTCGACTACGTCGAGGCGCACGGCACCGGCACCACGCTCGGCGACCCGATCGAGGCGAACGCGCTCGCGCAGGTCTTCGGGCCGGGCCGCCCGGCGGACCGGCCGCTGTACCTCGGCTCGGCCAAGTCGAACCTCGGCCACCTCCAGGCGGCCGCGGGCATGGCGGGCCTGATGAAGGTCGTGCTCTCGCTTAGGCATCGTCGACTGCCCGCGACCCTGCACGCCGGCACGCCGAGCCGACACGTGGACTGGGACGACAGCGGCCTGCGACTCGTCAGCGAATCAATGCCCTGGCTTCCTGGTGTGCGGCCGCGGCGGGCCGGCGTCAGCGCCTTCGGCATCAGCGGCACCAACGTGCACGTCGTCGTCGAGGAAGTGCCGCAACCCCAACCCCGGGCGCAGCCTGAGCCACAGCCGCAGCGTGCGCAGCCGAACGGGACAGCGAACGCCGAGACGGGTGGGGCAAAGCGGCTGTTCACACTTTCCGCTCGAAGCGACGCCGCACTGCGGCGTCAGGCCGCGCGCCTCGCCGGGCATCTGGACGAGCACCCGGACGCGCCGCTTTCCGACGTCGCGTACACCCTCGCCCGCCGCCGAGGCCACTTCGAACGCCGCGCCGCGGTCATCGCCGCCGATCACAGCACGCTGATCTCAAGCCTCGCCGACTTCTCGGGCCGCGACGGCTCGGCGAACGACCGCGTGAATTCCGCTCTCGTCTTGTCCGCGGCGTCGCGTGAACCGGTCGACGGCAAGGTCGCCTTCATCTTCCCCGGTCACAGCCCGCGCTGGACCGGTATGGCGCTCGACCTGCTGGCCGGCGACCCGGCCTTCGCCGGGGCGTTCGCCCGTTGCGACGAGGCGATCGCCCGGTATGCCGGCTGGTCCGTGCTCGCGGTGCTGCGCGGTGATGAGGGCGCGCCCGACGCCGAGCGAGCCGACGTGACGCAGCCGCTGCTGTTCGCCGTCGACTGCGCGCTGGCCGCGATGTGGCGTTCCCTCGGCGTCGAACCCGATGCCGTGATCGGCCACAGCCTCGGCGAGATCGCCGCTGCGCACGTGGCCGGAATGCTCACGCTCGACCAGGCCGCGGCGCTCGTCGTCAAGCGCGGCCAAGCCGTGCGTGAGGTCGCCGGGCTCGGCGGCTCGCTCGCCGTGGAGCTGCCGGTGGAGCAGGTCGAGGCGCGTATCGCGCAGTTCGGCGACCGGCTCTCGGTCGCGGCGATCAACGGCGATCAGGCGACCACGGTCTCCGGCGACCTCGACGCGCTGGCCGACCTGCTGGCGCGGCTCGAAGCCGAGCGGATCGCGGTGCGGCGCGTGCCGGTCGACTTCGCCACGCACAGCACGCACATGGAGCGGCTCCGCCACAGCTTCACAAGTGCGATAATTGATATATCCGGCGAGCCTGGTACGCTGCCGCTCTACTCGACCGTGACGACCGAACCAATACCCGGCGACGCACTCGACGCAGGCTACTGGTACCGCAATCTGCGTGAACCGGTCCGGTTCGCCGCCGCCGTCCGCCGGATGGTCGACGACGGCTACCGCTACTTCGTCGAAGTCGGCCCGCACCCGACCCTCGTGTCGAAGGTCAAGTCCATCGGCACGCAGTCCGACATCCGCGTCACGGCCGTCGGCTCGCTGCGCCGCGACGAGGACGGCGATAACAGCATGCTGCGCAACTTCGCGCAGCTGTACAGCGCGGGACTCGACCCCGACTGGTCGAAGCAGTTCCCCGAGGGAACGCTGCTCGACCTGCCGACCTACGCCTTCGAACCTGACCGGCACTGGTCGACTCCCGCGCGGGCGGCGTCCACCGGGCCGGACACCGCGCCTTTTGCGCAACTGCACGTCGAGGCCAGCGACGAACCCGATCGGCACCTTGTGCAGGCCGAGATCGACTTGGGCGACTCCCGCTTCGCCTACCTCGCCGACCACCGGGTCGCCGGAGCCGTCTGGCTGCCCGCCGCGGCGTTCGTGGAGATGGCGCTCGAAGCGTCGGTGCTGCTGAAGATCCGATCGGAGCCCGCGGGCGCCGTCCGGCTGGCCGAGCTGCGCTTCGAACGCGCACTGCAACTTCGCGCCGACGAGCCTGTGCGTCTGCAACTGATCGCCCGGCCACCAGCCGTGGACGGCACGCGGGCCTTCACTATCGCCTCACGGCCGTCCGCCGACTCACGCGCGCCGTGGACGCAGCACGTCAGGGGCTTGATCGTACCCGAGACGATTGAGGAAGCCGGAGCCGTTGAGCCGGCCGAGCCGCTCGCGACGCTGCGGGAGCGCTGTGCGGACCCGGTTGAGATATCCGGGCTCTACGCGGCACTCGCCGTAGCAGGTATCGAATACCGGGACGCGTTCCAGGGGCTTGAAAGCGGATGGCGCGGCCCACGTGAAGCGATCGGTCGGCTCGCCGAGGCGCCGAGGTCGTCCCACTTGCTGCATCCGGCGTTGCTGGACGCGGCCTTCCAGTCCGTCGCGCTGCCTGCCGATGCGCCCTCGGACAAGGCGTTCGTTCCCGTCGCGGCCGGCCGAATCCGCTTCACCGGACTGCGTACACGTCCGGTGTGGGCGACCAGCCGCGTGCGTTCGCTCAGTGCTGAGAGTGCCGCGCTGGACGTGCAACTGCTCGACGAAGAAGAGCGGGTCGTCCTCGATGTCGAAGGCTTCGAACTCTCGGCGCTCTCCGCGGCGGACGAGTCGTTGTACGAGGTCCGTTGGCGGCCACGCCCGGCTTCTGCGCCGGCCTCGTCGCCTGCGCGGTTTGCCGGCGCGCAGCGGGGCCGCTGGTTGATCCTGGCCGACGAGTCCGGCGTCGGCGCGCAGATCGGCGACCGGCTCGCCGCGCAGTCGGCGGGTTATGTGCTCGCCAGGTGTGGCTTCGGCGGTGAGGGCTTCGAGGGCTTCGCCGCCGAAGGGCCCGGCCGCTACCGCATCGATCCGCAGAATCCTGATCACTACGCCCGGCTGTTCGACGAGGCCTTCGAAGACGGACCGCCGCAGCGGGTCATCCACCTCTTCGGCCTCGACGCTCCCGCGCTCGGCTCCGCCGGGTCCGAGTCCGAATCCGGCCTGGCCCAGGCTGCGGATCGTGCCGCGCTGCTCTGCTGCACGAGCACGCTGCGGCTGGTCGCGGCGTTGGCCGACCGGTCGTGGCGGCCGTCGCCCCGGCTGTTCCTGGTCACCCGGGGCAGCCAGGCGGCCGACGGCAGCGCGCACGTGGCGCACCCTGAGCAAGCGCTGCTTTGGGGATTCGGCGGTTCCGTGGCACAGGAGCACCCCGAACTACGCGCCACGCTGATCGACTTGCCGGCACACGGCGGCCTCGACGCACTGTGGAACGAGCTTCTGAACGCGGACGACGAACGGCAGGTCGCGCTGCGGGCCTCCGGTCGGCTGGTACCTCGCCTTGCCCCGACTCGACCCGACGACGGCGCCGCGCGGATCCACGCCGAGCGCACCTACCTGGTCACCGGTGGCCTCGGCGGCCTTGGCCGGGTCGTCGTCGAGCGGCTGGCCGGGCTCGGCGCACGCCACGTCGCGGTGCTCGGCCGCAGCGAACCGGACGCGGACGCGACCGAGTGGATCAGCATGCTGGCGCAGCGTGGCGCGATGGTGCACGTGGTCCGCGCGGACGTGGCAGATCGGGCGAGTCTCGAAGCGGCGCTGGAAGCCCTGCGGCTTCGGGCTCCCGCCATCGCAGGGATCGTGCACGCCGCCGGCGTGCTCGGCGACGCGACGCTGCTGAACCTCACACCGGAGCGGATCGCGCGCGTGCTCGCGCCGAAGGTGCTCGGCGCCGCGCTGCTCACCGAGCTTGTGCCGGACACCGATTTCCTGGTGCTGTTCTCGTCGGCGGCCGGACTGCTCGGTTCCGCGGGTCAGAGCTCTTACGCCGCGGCGAACGCCTTCTTGGACGCCTGGGCGCATCACCTCGGGTCCTGCGGCCGTTCGGCGCTGAGCCTGGACTGGGGCGCGTGGTCGCAGGTCGGCATGGTCACGGGCTCGGACGTCCGTGCGGCCGTGATCGCCCGGTCGGGACTCGGCAGCTTCTCTCCGCAGGAGGGAGGCGAGTTGTTCGAACGCGTACTCGGCTCGGCTCGGCGCCAGCTCGCGCCGCTCGCGCTCGACCGTGCGGCGCTGCGCGGCCACCCGGAACTCGCCGCAGGGCGCCCGCTGCTGGCCGACCTGATCACCGGTCCGTCAGAGCAGAGGCCTGCGAACGTGACCGGTTCCCGCGAACTGGTCGCGCGGATGCGCACCTCCGGAGCGGGGGAGCGGCAGGAACTTCTGGAGACCTACCTGCGCGGCCTGCTCAGCCGGGTGACCGGCGACGACATGGCGCACGTCGCCGCGACGACCCCGCTCAAGGAACTCGATCTCGACTCGCTGCTGCTGGTCACGCTGTACGGCACCATCGCCCGCGAACTCGGTGTCGAGCTGTCCGCCTCGGCCGCGACCTCGGCCGCTGACATCCGTGGCCTCGCCACGACCATCCTCGCCGGCCTTCCCGACGCAGCCGCCGATGAGACGCCGGCGCACATGACCGCCGTGCCGGCGGAAACGGCCGAAGCCTCGATACCAGAAGTCGAATTGCGGCCTGCGACGCGCGACGTGATGCGTCTGCTGCGCACCGAGCAGCAGGGCACCCCGAGCACCGCGCACAACATCGGCTTCGCGGTCCGGCTTCTCACCGCGACGACACGCGAACGCCTGACGCGCATGCTCACCGAGCTGGCGGACCGGCACGGTGCGCTGCGCACCGGGATCGTCGCGGACGCCGAGCACGGTCAGCAGCTCCAGACCCTGCGACGCCCGTCCGGAGAACTGATGCGCTGGTCCGCGGTCGGCGACGACGTGGACGTCGACCAGCGTCTTCGGGAGCTGATGGAGCAGCCGTTCGACCTGGCCGCGCCCCCGCTGTGGCGTTTCGAAATGCTCGAATACCCGTCCGGGGAGCAGGTGCTGCTCTACGGCGCGCACCACGCGGTGAGCGACGCGCAGTCGCTCGTCCTGGTCATGGCCGAGATCAGCGCAGGGCTTTCCGGCGCACGGCTCGACGCGACCGCGACGAACCGGGACGTCGACCGGCTCCTCGCGGCGCAGCCGACGCAGCAGGCTGACAGCAGCGGCCCGGCCGAGCCCGCATGGCGGGACGACTTCACCGGCGTCGAGCGCCTCGACCTCACGTTGACCCGGCCCCGCCCCGCGACGCGCACCTACCGTTCCGGCACGCGCTTCGTCGACATGCCCGAGGGCCTGCTGGAGCGGGTCACCGCCCGGGCGAACCGGCTCGCGATCACCCCGGCGGCCTTCTGCCTCGGCACGCTGACCGTGTTCCTGGCCCGGCTGCGCGGACGCAGCCGCTTCGCTCTCGCCGTCCCGGTAGACACCAGGATGCACGTCGGCGCGCTCGACGCGGTCGGCTTCTTCGGCGTGCCGGTCCCGTTCGCGGCCGAGGTCGCCGCGGACGAGCCGATCGCCGACGTGCTGCGGCGCACCGACACCCGGCTGGCCCGGGTGCTGGAGAAGGGCGCCTCGTTCTTCGACGCCATGTCAGCCCTCGTCGAGGAGGGTCTGTACCGGCCGGACGCGCCGCTGGTCGAGGTCTACTTCAACTTCATCCGGCCGCAGGCGCTGAAGGTGCGCGG
>NZ_DASYZI010000128.1:0-3320 GCF_035946395.1 Actinocrinis sp. | reverse complement strand
AACAGCGCCGGCACCGCCAACGGCACCACCGTCGACCTCTACGACTGCAACGGCACCGGCGCCCAAACCTGGGTCCACCAAAGCAACGGCGCCTACCTCAACCCCAACTCCGGCAAATGCCTCGACGACACCGGCTGGGGCGCCTCCGGCACCCAAGCCCAAATCTGGAGCTGCACCGGCAACTCCAACCAATCCTGGAGCCTGCCGTAATGAAGTAATGCGCTTATAGCATGCATAGCACTCAACCGGGGCGGATGTCCGGCATCGAGCCGGGCGGCCGCCCCGGTCTGTGCAGCAAGGAGCGGTGTATCCCCCTGTGCGTGGGAGACAATGCATTGTCGAACGCGTAATCGTCCCCCGTTGACGGTGTGAGCACCTCCTGCTGCGAGGGGATTCGCGGGCGGTCGTTCGAACGCCTGGCTCTCGCCTTCGGGCTCTGGCTCGACTATGGTCAGGCTGGCATACATGTCCGTACTCGGCGACATGACCGGCCAGGAGGCGCCCGTGAGAGTCGGACTGCTGACACGGGAGTTTCCCCCCGATGTCTACGGCGGCGCGGGCGTGCACGTGGAGTTCCTGGCTCGGGAGCTGCGCACACTGGTCGACCTGCAAGTCCATACCTGGATGAGTCGCGGGGCGCCGGACGGGCAGCCCGGCGTGTGGAGGCACCGCGCCGACGAGGCGCTGTCCGATGCCAATGAGTCGCTGCGTGCCCTGTCGATCGATCTGTCGATGGCGGCGGCCGTGGCCGGCAGCGATCTGATCCACTCGCACACCTGGTATGCCAACATGGGCGGGCATATCGCCAAGCTGCTGCACGGCGTCCCGCACGTGATGACCGCACACTCGCTCGAACCGCTGCGTCCGTGGAAGGCCGAGCAACTGGCTGGGGGATACACGCTGTCGAGCTGGGCCGAGCGCACCGCTATCGAGGCAGCGGACGCGGTGATCGCCGTGTCGCACGGAATGCGTAAGGACATCCTGTCCTGCTATCCCGCGCTGGACTCGGCACGGGTACACGTCGTGCACAACGGGATCGACACTGAGCTGTACCGCCCCGACCCCGACTCCGACGTCCCCGAGCGCCACGGTGTGGACGGAGGTCGGCCCTACGTGCTGTTCGTCGGACGTATTACCCGGCAGAAGGGTGTGCCGCACCTGCTGCGGGCCGCACGACGTCTCGATCCGTCCGTTCAGCTGGTGTTGTGCGCGGGCGCCCCGGACACGCCCGCGATCGACCAGGAGTTCCGTGCGCTGGTCGACGAGTTGCGTGAACTGCGTGACGGGGTGATCTGGATTCCGCAGATGCTGCCCCGGCCGGAGGTGGTCGGGTTGCTGAGCCGGGCCGCGGTGTTCGTCTGCCCGTCGGTGTACGAGCCCCTGGGCATCGTGAATCTGGAGGCCATGGCCTGCGGCGCGCCCGTGGTGGCGTCGGCGGTGGGCGGCATCCCCGAGGTCGTCGACGACGCGGTCACGGGTCTGCTGGTCCCTTACGAGGAGAAGGACCCGGACGCGTTCGAGGCGGCGCTCGCCGATGCGCTGGGCCGGGTGATCGCCGACCCGCCGGCCGCGCGCCGCATGGGACAGGCGGGCCGCGAGCGCGCGGTGCGCGAGTTCGGCTGGGATGCCATCGCCCGCCGCACCGTGACGGTGTACGAAGAGCTTCTGCGGTAATAGCGGTAACAACGACAACACCCGCACACTCAAGCGGCAGGCGAACGACGAAAAGGGGGCGACGGATGCGCGGCGGTCCTTCGGTGCTGGGAATCGTGCTCGCGGGCGGCGAAGGCAAGCGGCTGATGCCGCTCACCGCCGACCGGGCCAAGCCGGCGGTGCCGTTCGACGGCGCCTACCGGCTGGTGGACTTCGTGCTGTCCAACCTCGTCAACGGCGACATCATGCGCATCTGCGTGCTGACGCAGTACAAGTCGCACTCGCTCGACCGGCACATCACCAAGACCTGGCGGATGTCGAACCTGCTGGGCAACTACGTCACGCCGGTGCCCGCGCAGCAGCGGCTCGGCCCGCGCTGGTTCCTGGGCAGCGCCGACGCGATCTACCAGTCGCTGAACCTCGTGTACGACGAGCAGCCCGACTACATCGTGGTGTTCGGCGCCGACCACGTGTACCGGATGGACCCGCGCCAGATGCTGCGCCAGCACATCGAGAGCGGCGCGGGCGCGACGGTCGCCGGCATCCGCGTCCCGCGATCGGAGGCGTCTTCGTTCGGCATCATCACGCCCGCCTCCAACGGCCTGAGCGTGGAGCGCTTCCTAGAGAAGCCAGCCGACCCGCCGGGGCTGCCGGACGACCCCGAGCACGTGTACGCCTCGATGGGCAACTACATCTTCACCACGAAGGTACTGCTCGACGCGCTGGACAGGGACGCCGACGACGAGCGCTCCGTGCACGACATGGGCGGCAGCATCCTGCCGATGCTCACCGAACTGGGCATGGTGCAGGTCTACGACTTCGACCAGAACCACGTGCCCGGCGAGACCGACCGAGACCACGGCTACTGGCGGGACGTGGGCACGCTCGACGCGTACTACGACTCCCACATGGACCTGATCTCGGTGCATCCGGTCTTCAACCTCTACAACCGGGAGTGGCCGCTCTACACCCAGTCCTTCCAGCTGCCACCCGCCAAGTTCGTCGCGGGCGGCATCGCCAGCGAGTCGATGGTCGCACCCGGCTGCATCGTCACCGGCCAGGTCACCCAGTCCGTACTGTCGCCCGGCGTGGTCGTCGAGGAGGGCGCCGTCGTACAGGGTTCGGTTCTGCACGACAACGTCCGCGTCGGTCGCGGAGCCGTGGTGCGCCGGGCCATCCTGGACAAGAACATCGTGGTACCGCCGGGTGCCACCGTCGGGGTCAACCACGATCGAGACCGCGAGCTGTACCACGCTTCAGCCAACGGGATCATCGCCCTGGGCAAGGGACAGCGCGTGTTGTGACCCACGAACGGTGATATGTGCTGGCGGTGCTCTGGTTGTTCGGACGCGTCAGACGATTCGCTCGGCCGATGACACGATGATGCGCAGCGGGCCGCGTACGTAGGTCATGCGCCGCAGCAAGGCGTGGCTGCCGGGACGTGTCGTCGGGCGAAGGACGACGAGGCCTCCGGGTGCTGGTTCAAGAACGAAGAACCTGCACTCGGAGGCCTCTGGTGTCGCCGCGTCAGCAGGTGAGGTTGCCGCCCGGGGAAACGCCGAGGATGGAGGTGAAGCTGTTGTAGTCGTTGACGCGGTCCTGCATCTCGGCGGTGTTGCCGCCGTTGCACTCGATGCTGTTGATGGCGCGGATGGTCGCGCCGAACC
>NZ_DASYZI010000127.1:0-2787 GCF_035946395.1 Actinocrinis sp. | reverse complement strand
GACCGGCTCGCCCGTCGTGGAGCTCAACCGCGCCATCGCCATCGCCGAGACCGAAGGCCCCGAGGCCGGCCTGCGCATAGTCGACCAGCTCGGTCTCGACGACTTCCGCTACCTGCATTCGACCAGGGCCGAACTCCTGCGACGTCTCGGGCGGACCGACGAGGCGCGTGACGCCTATCGACGTGCGAGACAACTCACCGACGACGGCGCCGAACGGCGTTTCCTCGAACGCCGGCTAGCGGAACTCGCAGGCACGACGGGCTCGGGTTAGGTCAGAAGCCAGGAGCCCGGGCCATGATCACGCCCGGGGCTCCGGACCTGCGCTTTCAATGTGGGTAGTCTGATACGGCACAGTGAGGTGATCTCAGAGAAATAGGACTATGATCTGGTCTGGCGCCACCTTCTTTCTTGATGTGGCTCCGTCTGGTCCGGGATCGCTACGCCGGAGATCAGCGCGTCCCGAGCGAAGCCGTGCTGCGACCGGCGACGGGGCGTTGCCGGAGGGCCGACACTGGCACCATGCGCGGCCGGGGCGCTGCTCGGTGACTATGACCTCGGCAGAGTGCGCTGGCGGTTAATGATCACTGGGCCGTGGGAGGGCGGCGCTCTCCCAGTACCGTGTCGTCTCGTCGCGCTTGAGGACCTGTCGCGGGGCGGGCGCGGCGGCTGGCTATGCCTCGATCAGGTGATGCTCAAGCGGGACCCGCCGAGGGTGCACAGCGTTGCTTCGCGTGATTTTCGCGTCCCTTCCTCGCGCGCTGACCCGGATGGCGAGGTACTCGGTGCGACGACCGCCGGTCAGATCAGGGAACTGATCCTGGTCAGCCAGCTGGTCGGTGTAGATCTGAACCTCCGCCTGCGGTGTGATGGTGGCCTGCTCGACCGCCTCCCATCCGGCAAGGTCGGCAGCCGGGCCGGATTCAAGTACGCGCACGTCCAGTGTGATGTATCCGAACTGGTGGCCTGTCCTGATCTTCAGAGGTTGTCCCGGCCTTTGTAGAACTTGAGAGTGGCGGTCCCCCGCCTGGTGCCTGCCGAGTGGTGGGTGTCGGGCAACCGCTAAGTCATCCGACGAAGGGAAGGGGACCGCCGTGAGCAACATTCCGGGCACTACTCCAGGAGCAGCAAGGGAGCGGCGATAAGGCAAGAGCTCTAGATGCCACCGACATGCTGGCCGTCGACGATGCGCTTACGGCCGAGCCGGGCTTCGGCATCGACAGCATCCTGGCCGTACTCAAGACAGTGACTAGCTGGCGCGTCCCAGGTGAGCCGCATCCCCCGATCGGGCGGGTCGTGCGCAGCACTCTCGTGCACAACATAGTGGCATGGTCGGGGCTCGCCGAAACCCAGGTGCGGCGAGCAGTTGACGCTTGCACCCTGACTGCTGAAGATCTTCAACAGGAAGGGTTGCCATACTGACAGCTCGAGCAACGCGGCGCCCGGCTGGCACGGCGTCCGCTCATCAGACCGCCAGGCCAGGCGGAAGACGAGGAGCTGTGGCTCCTGACACGTTGCGCCCACGCGACATAACGCGTCTGGGCACGATACCTAGACGACCGTCGTCTTCCCTGGCCCGACAAAGAACTGCCCACGGTGGTGCGCGCCGAGGTCGCCAAATGGCGCAGGCACGCAGAACAACGGTTCGAGCGGCTCATAGCCGCAGTCGCGGAAGCTAGCGGCCTACCATTCCGTTCCGGCCTGACCATCAAGAACGCTGCGGCTCGCGGCCTGGATATCCCTGGCGAGATCGACGTGCTCATCGCAGCTCCTGAGCGCCACATCCTCTGGGTGGTTGAGGCCAAACATCTGAAAGAGCCGTTCGGCCCGATGGAGATTGCCTTTCACGTCGCCGAATTCCATGGCCCGGAGGCGCTCGCCATCGATGCCAGCACCAACGACTTCCGGCAGTTCCAGAGCAGAAATTTCAAGTCACACGACGACGCGCTCAGCGGAAAAGTCGACGCTGTGCGGCGCCACATCCGAGCCGCCTTCCGCGCTCTCGACATGGACCCCTCGCAAGACTCATTGGCCGCACTGACTCCATCAGACGAGTGCCAGGGCGACGGCTGGCAGGTCTTCGGCGTCTTCATCACAAGCCACGTCGAAGTCGCCGCATTCACCGCTGACCCGACACCCCGTTCGTCTCAGTCGACGCGGACACCGCCTGGCGACCCGCTCGGGGCCCGGCCACCCCCGTCGATGTCCCCGCTGGTGACGACCGGTTCCACGCGGCGTGGATGGCCGCCCGCAGCCTAGCGATCTCCGCGAGATCCTCGCCCACTTGCCCGTACAGCTGCCACGCGATCGCCGCGAGCGATTCCGCGTCACCCTGCGCCTGGGCGTCGGTTAGTTCCGCCGCTAAGTTGAGCGTCGCCGCTGGCGTCAGCATCGAGCCCTCCTTTCAACTGTTAGCAGATCTCATCACCGGGATGCCCGCGACCGTGAAGTCCGCGCCGGACTGCCAGCACGTCACGCTCGAACCGTATGCCGCGCTGCCCGGGGGCCTCAGGGATCGGACCCGTCTCCTCCGCGGTCCGCCGCGGCACGACCGTGGCCGGGGAGCTTCCTGACAGCTCCCCGGCCTGGCCGTCCTAGCGGTGCGTTGGGCTGGACGATCTTTGCTAGCAGACCGCCTGGGTCATCAGGCTGGCGGTGGCGGGGGTTTCGGTGTCGGTTACGGACGTGTTGTTGGAGGGCGGGACGTTGGGGAAGGAGGACGTGGCCGCGGTGAGCGGACCGGACTGCTCGGTGGTCGCGCCGTTGGCCTGGGAGGTGCACTGGCCGCCG
>NZ_DASYZI010000126.1:0-13477 GCF_035946395.1 Actinocrinis sp. | reverse complement strand
CGCATTTTCGACATGCTGGCGGGGGGTTGTATCCCAGTATCTGGTGGTACCCCCCGCGCCGACTGTCGTTGCGCGGCCTTCCGGCGCGGTGCCGGTCAGCTGTAGTAGCCGAAGACGTCCACGACGAGTTGCGTGCTGCCCGCGCTGCCGTTGTAGAGGTAGATGCCGCCCGGGCCCGGGTTGGTCATCAGCATCGAGGCGGCGTTCGCGATCGTCTGGCCCGCCGAGAAGTTCAGCACCGAGCCGACCGGCCGGGTCGTCTGCTCACTCGGATACGCCGTGATGTATCCGCCCGCAGCCGGGTGGGTGACCGTGATGTTCAGCGCCGCGGCGACCGCGCTCACCGGCACCGCGGTGATCTTGGTGTCGCCGGCGATGTTCAGCAGCCCGGTGCCGAACCCGGGCATCGCGCCGGAGGGCAGCAGGCTCGCCTGGAAGTCACCGGTGCCGTTCCTGGTGTCCAGGAAGCGGGTCGGCGCGATCGGGGTGTAGGCCAGGCCTGCGGTGTCGGTCTTGAAATCGCCGTTGTAGTCGACGACGAGGTCGACGGTGCCGGCGCTGGAGTTGGTGAAGTCCACGAAGCCGTTGGATCCGATCTTGACGACGACCTCGTTCGCCACGGTCTGGTGCGGCGTGAAGTTGAGGTTCGACGCCTTCGGCATCGTGGTCTCGTCCGGGTAGGCGGTCACGTAGCCGCCCGCGGCCGGGTTGGTCACCGTGACGTTCAGCGTCGCCGCGGTGAAGATCGACGGGGCGTTCAGGTTCACCCGCAACGTCCCGTTCGCCGGGATGGTCTGGTGGCTCTGGCGAGTGTCGACGACGCGGTACGAGCTGCCGACCAAGTAGCTCTGGCCGGTGACCGCGTAGTAGCCCTCAAGATCGGCGACCACGTCGACGGTGCCCGCGCTGGAGTTCTTGAGGTCCACGGCGCCGTCCTTGTCCAACCCGACGACGACTACGTTCGGTACTACCGCGCCGGCCGTGAAGTTCAGGTTCGAGACGGTCGGCATCGCCGTGTCGCCCGGGTAGACGGTCAGATACCCGCCGCTCGCCGCGTTCGTCACAGTCACGTTCATGGCGACGGCGGCCGCGTCGGCGGGGATCCCGTCGGTCCCGGCCAGTTGGAGCCTGACCACGCCGCCTGGCGCGACCTTCGCGACCGCCGGAACGCCGATCGCGTGGCGAGTGTCGAGCACCCGCAGCGGAGCCACCGGGTTGAAGTAGTAGCCGGATGCGGTGAAGCTGCCGGTCGCCGACGCCACGTTTCCGCCGAGGTCGGTCTCGGTGATCGTCACCGGGAACGTGCCGATGCTCAAGTAGGTGTGCGTCGCGCCGCAGCCGCCGTCCGTCTCGGTGCTGGACCCGCCGTCGCCGAAATCGACGACGCACTTGACGATGTTCCACGCGTGATAGCCGGAGTCGGAGATCCCGGCCTCGCGGCTGCTGTATTCATGAACGGACACCTTCGGCAGCAGCTGGTCGGCGCCGCTCGCCGAGATCCTGGCCGACCTCGTCACGCTGACGCCGTCGTTGGCCGTCGCCACCAACTGGATCACATAGTGGCCTGCCACCGTGTAAGTGTGCTGCGTGCTGCACGCGCCGTTCACGGCCGCGACGGTGACAGAACTCGACCCGTCCCCGAAGGTGTAGGTGCAACCGGCGATCCCGACGCTCGTCCACTGGTCCGTCACGGAGGCGGTGAACGTGGCGGGGGTCGCGAGCGGCATCATTGTCGGCCAGGACGAGTTCAGCGAGATCGACATCGGGTCTTGCGTCTCGATCGCGCCGCGGTCGTAGTAGTCGTAGGGGCCCGCGCCGGTGTTCGGCACATTCGGGTCATCCACGCGTGCGTTACCGCCCTGGTCGGTGGAAAGCTCGCCGGGCGCGGCGGAGTTCGCCGAGTCGATGGCGGCGACACCGCCCGCGTTCACATCGTGGACGGCCTGCCCGGTCGCCGAGGCGAACGCGGAGGCGGAGGTGTACCTGGTCCCGGCCCACGAGTAGTCCGCCATCTGGGAGTTCGAGGGCGGGTTCAGGTAGACGTCGTTGTAGTCGGCGCTCGTCCCCGTGACAGAGGCGGCGTCGACCGTGAGCGCCGCCGCGTTGGTGTCAGCCACCGAGCAGCCGATGAGCTGCGGGATGAGTTCCGACAGGATGTTGTTCTCGATCGAAGTCCCGGTGGAGCCGGCGACGGCCGACACATCGGAACCGCAGCCGGCCGAAAGCGTGTTGCTGGTCACGTCCGAGTCCGTGGTCCCGGACAGCAGGATGCCGGGGCCCAGCGGCGCGCCTTCGATGGAGTTCGTGGTGAACACGTCGCCGGAGCTGCCGGTGGCCGCGATCACCGCGGTACTGTTCGCCAGCGAGGAGACCGAATTCCTGCTCACCGTGATGGCAGACGTGCCGCCGGCGATCACGACGGCCGGCCCGATGGTCGTGGTCGCCGTGTTCGACTGCTCGATCCAGTTGCCGTCCAGCGTGACATGCGAGGCAGAACCGGTGATGTCGACCGCCGCTTGGTCGGTGACGAGCCAGAGCCCTTCGATGTTCACGTAGGACGCACCGCTCACCGTCACTGCCGCAGCGGCCGTGAGCGACTCGACCCGGGCAGTCGAGGTGAGGCTCGTGGTGAAGTGGTCCCCAAGGGCGTTCACGATCGTGATCGGTGCGGTGGATGTGCCCGACGCGCTCACCGTGAACGGGGCGTAACCGGCGTTGCTGGGAGAGACCAGCACGGTGTCTCCCGGGCTGGTCGCGTGGTCCACCGCGGCTTGGATCGAGCAGTACGGCGTCGTCGCACTGTCCGTCGTCGCGTCCGAGCAGGTGGTGGGATTGTTGTCAACGTAGAACTTCGACGTTGACGATGTACTCGTGCTTGCGTGCGCGGCGACCGGCGACAACAGCGAACCGGCCGAGATGATGAACGCGGCCGTAGCCGCGAGATCACGTGTGCGCATCACATCTCCTCCCCGTAAGAAAAAGAACTGCGTCCCCAGCCCTCAGAGCCACAAAACATGAATGCAGTACACAACATGTCAGGTTGCAGGACTCTTCGGAGAGGAATATCACAGCCGCGCGATGTACGGGCAAGTGGGATTCGCACCGCTGCGGATCTGTCGGCTACTTCACGATCCGGCATCCGCACATCAGCTGTCGTAGTCGACGGTCAGTGACGCGGAGGCAGGGTACGTCTGGCAGGTCAGGACGTACCCGGCCTCGACTTCCGCCGGTTCGAGGGCGAAGTTGCGGCGCATGTCCGCCTCGCCGTCGCGTACGCGGGCACGGCAGGTGCCGCAGACGCCGCCCTTGCAGGCGAACGGCAGGTCGGGGCGGACCCACTGGGCGCCGTCGAGGATGGTGCGGTCGCGGGGAAGCGCGGCGCGCGTGAGGCGCCCGTCGAGGATCAGGGTGGCTTCGCTGACCGGTCCGGCCGCTGCCGCGTCCGTGTGCCGAGTCTCCCGGATCGGCTCGTCGTCGGCGAAGAACAGTTCGCGGTGCACGTGCGTGGCCGGGATGCCTCGTCGCGCGAGTACCCGCTGCGCGTCGGCGACCATGCCCTGCGGTCCGCACAGCCACCAGTCGCTGACGCCGGAGACGTTGACGAACGCGTCGACGAGCCCGGCGAGCCGGTCGGCGTCGAGGCGACCGGACAGCATGTCGGCCTCGCGCGGCTCGCGTGAGAGCACATGCACGATCTGGAAGCGCGCCGGATACAGATCCTTGAGATCCGCGAGGCCGTCGGCGAACATCACGGTGCCGCTGCGCCGGTTGCCGTAGAAGAGCGTGACCCGGGAGTCCGGGTGGCCGCCGAGCACGGAGGCCGCGATCGACATCATCGGCGTGATGCCCGACCCGGCCGCGATCAGCACGTGGTGCGCGGCGACGGCCGGATCGGGGCTGAACGCGCCGATCGGCGTCATCACGTCCAGAACGTCGCCGGGGCGCACCTCGCGGGTGAGCCACGACGAGAACAGCCCATCCGCGACTTCGCGCACGCCGATGCGCGGCGTGCCGCCTGCCGGGGAGCAGATGGAGTACGAACGCCGCTCGTCACGCCCGCCAACCTCGCGGCGCAGCGTCAGCGACTGGCCGGGCCGGAAAGCGAACTGCTCGGCGAGGTTCTCCGGGATCTCGAAGGCGATCGCGACGGCGTCCTCACACAGTCGCTCGACCGAGGCGACACGCAGGGCGTGGAACGCCGGACGCGGGTGGCGCGCCCGCCGCGAGACCGCAGGGTCGGCCGGGGCGGCAGAGGCGGCCACAGCCGAGGGTGCCGCCGGGGACGTCCCCATCAGATCTCCTTGAAGTGCTCGAACGGTTCGAGGCAGGCGCGGCAGCGCCACAGCGCCCGGCACGAGGTCGCGCCGAACCGGGAGATCTCCTCCGTGTCCGGCGAGTCGCAGCGCGGGCACGGGACCTTGGACGCGGCTTCCCGCGACGGCGACGCCGAGAGCACCAGCGGTACCGGCCCGCGCGGCTGACGCGGCGCTTCGCCGGGAGGCGCGATACCGTGCTCGGCCAGCTTCCGGCGGCCCTGCGGGGTGATCCAGTCGGAGCTCCACACCGGATCGAGCTGTGTGCGCGTGCGCACGTGTGCGAACCCTGCGTCGCGCAACTCCCGGGCCACCGCGGCGTGCATCTCGGCCATGGCGGGGCACGCGGAGTAGGTCGGCGTGAGGATCGCGGTCACCGTGCCGTCCGCGTCGATCTGCACGCCGCGCAGCACGCCGAGGTCGGCGAGCGTGAGCATCGGCAGCTCCGGGTCGGGGACCTGCTCGGCGATGGTCAAGGCCCTGCGTAGATCGCCGTTCACCAGGTCGCCTCCGGATGCGCGCGAGCCAGGCCCTGCAACTGGGCGAGCAGCGGTTCCAGATGCCCGGTGTGCCGACCGGCGCGGCCGAGAGGTGCCGAACCGGGTGTGGACTCGGTCAGCGGCAGGATGAGACCGGCGGCGGCCGTGACCTCGCGTAGCACGGCGAGGATCTCGTCGTGGGCCTCCGGGCTGCCGCAGCTGTCGAACAACTCTGGGAGGTAGGGTGCGACCTCGTCGAGCCCTCGCTGCATCCTGCGGTGCGACTCGTCGGTTCCGTCGCCGAGGCGCACGGTCCACTCGGCAGCGTACTGCCGGTGGTACGTCAGCTCCTTGACGCCTTTCGCGGCGACAGCGGCCAGCACCGGATCCGGTGAGCCGGCCAGCCGCTCGAACACGGCGAGCCGCCACGCGCCGAACGCGAGCAACCGCGCCATGGAGAACGCGAAGTCGCCGTTCGGCAGCTCGGCCAGCCGGACGTTGCGGAACTCGGCCGGATCGCGGAAATAGGCGTATGCGTCCTCGCCGCGACCGGTCCCGTCGACCTGGCCGACGCGGGAGTACAGCAGCCGCGCCTGGCCGAGCAGATCCAGCCCGATGTTGGCGAGCGCCAGTTCCTCTTCCAGTTCCGGCGCGCGCGTGCACCACTCGCCGAGCCGCTGCGCGCTGATCAGGGCGTCGTCCGCCAATTCCAGGCAGCTCGCGGCCAGTGCCCCGAGGTCCACCCCGGGCGGCGGCTCGATGGAGACTCCGTGCAGCGGATCCTCGAATCCGGTGCCGAAGGCCCACCGCGCGTCGCCGTCCTCGTGCCCCTCGGCGAGGGACAGGTAGACGTGATCGCTTTCGTTGCTCATCGCGCTACTCATCGCCCCTGTCACCTGCCCTAGATGTGCGGGACATCATCCGGGATGTCGTAGAACGTCGGGTGGCGGTAGACCTTGTCGCCGCTCGGCGCGAAGAACGGGTCCTTCTCGCCGGGCGTGGAGGCGTGGACGTGCGACGAACGCACGACCCAGATACTCACGCCCTCGTTGCGCCGCGTGTAGAGGTCACGCGCGTGAGTGAGCGCCATGCGTTCGTCGGCGGCGTGCAGCGAGCCGACGTGCACGTGGTTCAGTCCGCGCTTGCCGCGAACGAAGACCTCGAAGAGCGGCCACGCGTCGCCGACCTCCTCGACCCTGCCGGTTTCACTCGGGCCGGCCCCGTCGGCGGCGCCGCCCGCGGCAGTCGCATCGCTCGCACCGCTCGTGCCGGTCAAGCCGTTCGTGCCGGTCAAGCCGCCACCGCCTTCCGCTCCTGCACGGCTCGCCGGGCAGCCTGCTTGGCCGCGTACGCGTTCGCCGCCTCGCGCACCCACGCGCCCTCTTCGTGCGCGGCGCGCCGCCGCGCCATCCGCTGCGCGTTGCACGGTCCATCACCCGAGATCACCCGCTGGAGCTCGGACCAGTCGGGGGTGCCGAAATCGTGCTGCCCGCGCTCCTCGTTCCAGCGCAGTTCCGGATCGGGAAGGGTGACGCCGAGCCGCCGCGCCTGTGGGACGGTCATGTCAACGAAGCGCTGGCGCAGCTCGTCGTTCGAGTGCCGCTTGATCTTCCACGCCATGGAGCGGGCCGAGTTCGGCGAGTCCTGATCCGGCGGCCCGAACATCATCAGCGACGGCCACCACCAGTGGTCCACCGCCTCCTGCACCATCCGCCGCTGCGCCTCGGTGCCGCGCATCATGGTCAGCAGCAGTTCGTAGCCCTGCCGCTGGTGGAAGGACTCCTCCTTGCACGTACGCACCATCGCGCGCGCGTACGGCCCGTAGGAGCAGCGGCACAGCGGCACCTGGTTGCAGATCGCCGCGCCGTCCACGAACCAGCCGATCACGCCCACGTCGGCGAACGTCGGCGTCGGATAGTTGAAGATCGACGAGTACTTCTGCCGTCCTTCGAGCAGTCGCGCGACGAGGTCCGCGCGGTCCGCGCCGAGCGTCTCGGCGGCCGAGTAGAGGTAGAGTCCGTGCCCGGCCTCGTCCTGGACCTTCGCGTACAGGATCGCCTTGCGCCGCAGCGAGGGCGCCCGGGTGATCCACTCGCCCTCGGGCTGCATGCCGATGATCTCCGAGTGCGCGTGCTGCGCGATCTGCCTGATCAACGTCGAGCGGTAGCCGTCCGGCATCCAGTCGCGCGGCTCGATCCGGTGGTCCCGCGCGATCGTCTCGTCGAACTGCTCCTGTAGCTGCGCCGTGCTCATCGGCGCTGTACCCATCGGCGCTGCGTTCATCGACACCAGCCCACCTACCGACCGTTCGTTCGGCTACTTTCCCCAGTGTGACCTAGCGGACGGCCGGGAACAAGCGATGACGTCACTCGGTCGCCACGTGGAACACAGTCGTCTGCTCGTATACCTCGCCGGGGCGCAGCACGGTCGACGGGAAGTCCGGGTGGTTCGGCGAGTCGGGATAGTGCTGGGTCTCCAGCGCGAAGCCGTAGCTCTGCCGGTAGACGGCGCCGCCGGTGCCGACGAGGGCGCCGGTCAGGAAGTTGCCGCTGTAGAACTGCATGCCGGGCTGCGTGGTCCACACCGTCAGCGACCTGCCGCTGCGCTCGTCCACCGCGCGGGCCGCCATCGCCAGCTCGCCGCTGTGGTCGGCAAGGACCCAGTTCAGGTCGTAGCCCTGGCCGTTCAGCAGCTGCGGATCGTCCTGCGCGATGCGCGCGCCGATCGCCGTGGGCCGGGTGAAGTCCAGCGGCGTGCCGGTCACGGGCAGGATCGCGCCGGTCGGGATCAGCGTGGCGTCCGAGGGCGTGAAATGGTTCGCGTTGAGATACAGCTGCTGGCTGTACACGTTTCCGGAGGACTCCCCGGCCAGGTTCCAGTACGTGTGGTTGGTCAGGTTGACCACCGTCGGCCTGTCCGTGGTCGCGTGGAAGGCGAGCGTCAGGCGGCCGGCGTTGTCCAGCGTGTACGTGGCCTGCGTGGTCAGCGTGCCGGGGAAGCCCATCTCGCCGTCCGGGCTGACGTACTGGAGCCGCAGGCCGACCGAGTCCGCGCCGGACTCGACCGCCGGAGTCCAGAGCTTCTTGTCGAAGCCGGCCGTTCCGCCGTGCAGCGCGTTGCCGTTGTTGTTGACCGGGACGTGGTAAGTCACCCCGTCGAGCGTGAAAGTTCCCTTCCCGATCCGGTTGGCGTACCGCCCGATCAGCGCGCCGAAGTAGACTCCGCCGCCTGCTCCGGGGCTGTTGTGCGCCACGTAGTCGGCCAGCGTCGGGAGCCCCAGCGTGAGGTTGACCGGGCGGCCGTGCCCGTCCGGGACCGCCACCGACTGCACGATCCCGCCGTACGTCAGGATCCTGACCGTCAGGCCGCCGCTGTTCGCCAGCGTGTAGCGGAACACCGGCACGCCGTCGACGTGCCCGAACAGCTCCTGCGTGATCGTGGGCCGGCCGCCGGGCGAAACGGCATCGGCGGCGTGGGCCGGGGCCGCCGGGATCTCCCGCCCGGAGAGGGAGCTGTCCATCACCGAATCCTCTTGTGGGTCGATCATGCCTCGACACGGTACTCGGCGTGCACCGGCTCCAGCGGTTCGGCCGCCGAGCCGTCGGCCGAGCGGCGGTCGAAGGTCATCTCGCCGTGCCGCGGAAGGTTCACCCGGTCGCAGGCGTCGGCCATCCGGCTGCGGTCGTGGGTGATCGGGATGATCGCAGGTTGCCGCGCCCCTTGAGCCGTCGCAGCAGCCTGTCCGGCAGGCGGGTGGCCGATCGAGGCGGATACGATCGGCCACCCGCCGCTTCACGCGGGTGCGGCCGCGCGCTTGAGCGGGGAGCCGTGCCCGATCAGGAGACTGTGCCCAATCAGGGAACTGTGCCCGATCAGGGGACCAGGGTCCACTGCTGGTTGAGCCCTCCGTTGGCTCCCCACTGGATCACCGCGGTGCCCAGCGCCGTGTTGCCGCCGGACAGATCGACCAGCTGGCCGTCATACACGCTCTTGAGGCCGATCGCGCCGGGGCCCTCGTCGACCAGGGTCCACCGCGAGTTGCTGTTGCCGTCGTCGTGGAACTGGATGAGCTGGGTGCCGGCGGTCGTGGTCGGACCGGGGATGTTGATGAGCTTTCCGCTGTTGGCGTTGACGATCGTGTACGCGCCGCTGCTCTGCTTGACGAACGTCCAGCGCTGGTCGGCCTGGCCGTTGTCGGACCATTCGAGCAGGTGCGCGGCGTCCGCGGTCGAGTCGCTCTCGACGTCGATCCTGCCGCCGGTCATCCGGTTCTCGATGCGGTAGGCCACACCCGCGTCGGGCACCGGCACCAGCGTCCAGCGCTGGTTTGCGCCGCTGTTCGAGGACCATTGGATCACCGCCGCGCCGGCGCTCGTCGAGGCGCCGGAGACGTCGGCGAGCATGCCATCGGACGCGGAGACGAGCGTGTACGAGCCGCTGCCGGTCGGGGCGACGCGCCAGCGCGAGGCGGTCGCGTTGCCGTCGGTGTTCTGAGTCAGCTGTGCGCCCTGGGCCGAGGACGGCGCTGTGAGCAGCAGGTGGCTGGTGCGGTTGACCACTTTGTACGTGCCGTCGCCCTCCGGGACCAGCTGCCATTCCTGGTCGAGCGCGTTGTCACCGCTCTGCTGGACGATCGCGGCACCGACGGCGGTCGAGTTGCCGGACACGGCGAGGTTCATGGCGCTGTTGGCGTTGACGATGTTGTAGGACATCGCGTTGTAGCTGACGGCGCCGGTCGGCGTCACCTTCAGCAGCGCCGTACCGTGCGTCGGCAGCGAGGCGCTGTAGCCGGTGGCGAAGGTGCCCAGGTCGGTGTGCGACCAGTCGTCGTGGACCGCGGCCGATGATCCGGTGAAGCCGATGTCCTGCCAGTTCACCGAGACTGTGGCAGCCGAACCGGTGAGGTTGAACAGCGCCACGGTGTAGCTCCCGTCGCCGTTCGGGGCGTACCACGCTTGCAACGAAGTGGCGCGGTCGACCGCACGCGCCGGGTGTCCGGCCTGGTCCACGGCGAGCACCTCGCTGTTGGTGAGGAGGCCGAGGTCGGTGGAGTCCAGGTTGGTCAGGTCGACGCCGAGGGTCAGGTTGGAGTTCTCGATCGCCCAGAACGTCAGCTGGGTCTTGCGCTCGTCGAGGGTGAGACCGTCGTTGGATCCGTTGCCGACCTCGATGGAGTCCAGGTCGTTCCAGCCGCCGGTGATGCCGGTGCCGATCCACGGCACCACGTCGGAGAACCGGCCGGTGACGTTGTTCCAGTCGGTGAGCGGGTACGAGGTCGAGCCGCAGTAGCACTCGATGTCGCCGTCGATGCGCCAGCCGTTCGAGTTCTGCTGCCAGGAGGCGGCGTCGCCGACGGTGAGGCTGTTCGAGAGCTCAAGGTGGATCGCGCGGCCGGTCTGGTTCAGCGCCTGTGCCCAGTGCTGGACGTCGGCGACGGCCTCGGTGTCCCCGTCGTTGGGGCTCACGCCGTCGAGCTTGAGGTAGTCGATGCCGTAGCCGGCCAGCTGGTTCGCCCAGGAGTCGAGGAACGCCTGCGCGGCGGCGGGGTTCTTCGTGTAGTCGATGTAGTACATGCTGCCGTTGCCGAAGTTGTAGTTCGTCTCGTAGGCGGTGGTGTTGGAGACGATGTCGCGGGCGTGGTACGTGGTGCCCTCGATCGGCGTGTTCTGGTTGTACGCGGCGACCGGGATCCCCGGGGTCAGGTACATCCCGAACTTCTCGCCGAGGCCGTGGATGTACGTGCCCAGATTCGCCATGCCGTCCGGGAACTTCGAGGTGTCGGTGACCCAGCGGCCGTTCGCGTCGACGGTGCTGCCGGGGTTGAGGTACCAGAAGTCGTCCAGGTTGACGTACTTGTACCCGGCGGCGACCAGGCCGGAGGTGGACATCGCCTGTGCCTGGGCCTTCATCTTGGCCTCGGTGGGCGCGCTGCGCAGGAACGACCAGCTGCTCCAGCCCATCAGCGGCGTCAGCGCGGCGCCGTTGCTCTGCGCGTGGGCGGGATTCGGATGCCCGCTGACCGCGAACACGGCGAGCGCGGTCGCGAGGCAGGCGGTCAGGATGCGGCGTGGAGCGGACCGCGGAGCGGATCGTGCAGACGGCGTTGTTTGCATGGCGGGCTCCTAGCTGGGCCGGGTGGGTGTCGGGCGCCGCCGAAACCGAACAAGAAAGCAAACAGTGCAACAGGAAAGTGCAAACTCTCAAACGGGAGTAAACGCAGCGTCGCGGGCTGCGTCAAGAGGCCACGACTGCCAGGCAAGCCACGTCAGCGCACCGGAGAAAGCGGCGCAGCAGGCTCGCGATGCGTATGAGGCCTGAAGAGGCCTGAGGTGGCGTCAGACGGCGAGGGCTGCGGCGAAGCGCGCCGCGACGGCCGCGACGGCGTCACGCAGTTCCTGCCCGCCCTCGACACGAAAGCCGAACGGCACGATCGACAACCATTCCTGCGCGTACATCGCCGGATTGCTGGTGCTGCCGATGAGCACGCACCCGGATCCGGAGGGTTCGAGCCGCCCCATCGGCGGTCGGATCCAGGGCGCCACCTCGGCGAACGGCGCGTCGAACACCACGCGGGCCGGGAACTCCCAGCCGACGCCGAGATTCTCTTCCAGCGCCGCGACCGGATCGAGGTCCTCGGGAGGCTCGAACCCGTGCGCGGTCTGCCTAACCGCACGCAGCCGGTCGAGCCGGTAGGTGCGAACCGCGTTCGCGCGGTGCGAGTGGCACAGCAGGTACCAGCGTCCGTAGCGCACGACGACCGCCCAAGGATCCACCTCGGCATCCCATTCGTTGCCGGCCTGGCTGCGGTACGTGATCAGCACGCGGCGCCGGGCCGCGACGGCGGCGACCAACGCGCTCGTGCGGGCCGGATCCGGACGGATCGAATACCGGTCGGGCGCGGCTGACGCGTGCTCACGCAACGCGGCTGCTTGCCGGCCGACACCCTCGGGCAGCGCCTGGATGACCTTGCCCAGCGCGGATCCGGCCGGGTCGCCGCCATCCACAGCGTCGGGCCGGCCGTCGAGCACCGCCATGACCAGGCCGAGCGCCTCGGCCTGGGTGAAGACGACCGGCGGCAGCCTCGTCCCCCGCCGTAGCCGATACCCGCCGTGCGGGCCGCGGACCGACTCGACGGGTATGCCGGCCTCCCGGAGTATTCCGACGTACCGGCGCGCAGCGCGCTCGGTGACGCCCAGCCGCTCGGCGAGTTGGCCGGCCGTCACTGTGGAGCGGGCCTGAAGGACCTCAAGCGCGCGTAGTGCGCGTGCGGTGGGGCTGACGTCGTCGGTCGGCACACGAGGAGACTAGGGGTGCGCGGAACCGGAAGTATATTGTCCGGAATCGGGCCTAGCGTGATGTCCATGACCGAGTTTCGCGATCAGGATCTCGCCGGGACGCGCTTCGAGAAGGTGAGCCTGCGCGGCGCCACATTCCACGATGTCGGCCTCAAGGACGCCGGCCTGCGCGCCGTCGACCTCACCGGGGCGCAGTTCCGCGGCGTCTTGCTCAACCGGGTCCGGATGCGCGGCGTCGAACTGGTCGACGTCGAGATCAGCGGCGAGTTGCAGAACGTCGTGGTGAACGGCGTCGACATCGCGCCGCTCGTCGATGCCGAGCTGAACCGCCGGATGCCCGACCGGGCGAAGATGCGCCCCGACGACGGTGACGGGTTCCGCGAGGCGTGGGCCATCCTGGAGCGGCTGTGGGACGGCACCGTCGCGCATGCGAGGACGCTGCCCGAGGCGATGCTCCACCGCAGCGTCGATGACGAATGGTCGTTCATTCAGACGTTGCGGCACCTCGGATTCGCCAGCGCCACGTGGGTGGAACGGATGATCCTCGGCGACGCCGCGCCGTGGCATCCGTTGGACCTGCCGTGGGACGAGGCGCCGGGTTGGGAGGGCATCCCGTGGGATCGCGAGGCGCGGCCCACGCTCGACGAGGTGCTCGCGGTCCGGCGTGAACGTCAGGCGACCGTCCGTCGCGTCATGCAGTCGCTCACTGAAGAGCAGCTCGCCGCCGAAGTGACCTGCATCGAACCGGGATGGCCCCGGCTGGAGGACTTTCCGGTCAAGGAATGCCTCCGCACCGTCCTCAACGAGGAGTGGGAGCACCGGCTCTACGCCGAACGCGATCTTGCTGTGCTGGAACGGGTGGAAAAGGAAGAGAGCTGATCATGGATATCGTGCTCATCGGCGGCTTGTGGCTCGATGGAACGGTCTGGGGCGAGGTCGCATCCGCGCTCGGCGAACTCGGCCACCGCGCCGTGCCGCTCACTCTCCCGGGTCAAGGCGACGGATCCGCCCGCGCCACGCTCGACGACCAGGTGGCGACGGTGCTCGCCGCAGTGGATGCCGCGACTGGAAAGCCGATGGTGGTGGGGCACTCCGCTGCCTGCACCCTGGCCTGGATCGCCGCCGACGCGCGGCCGGAGGCGGTCGCGAAAACCGTGATGATCGGCGGTTTTCCGTCTCCCGACGGGGAGCTTTACGACGGCAAGTTCGAGATCAGAGACGGCGCCGTGCCCTTCCCCGGCTGGGAAGCGTTTGAGGGCCCGGACAGTGCCGACCTCGACCAGGAGGCCAGGCACCGTTTCGAGTCCGCGGCGATCCCGGTGCCCGAGGGCGTGGCCAACGGCGTTGTACGCCTGACCGACGACCGGCGGTTCGACGTGCCGGTCGTGCT
>NZ_DASYZI010000125.1:0-3443 GCF_035946395.1 Actinocrinis sp. | reverse complement strand
TGTTGTCGGGGGATCCGCACCGGGCGGCGGACTTGGTACAGGCAAGCCTGGAGCGGGCCTACCTGCGCTGGGACCGCATCCGCGCCGAGGACCCGGTCGCCTATGTGCGCCGGATCATGGTCAATCAGCAGTATGACTGGTGGCGGCGGCGCGCCCGCTCGCTGGAGTGGTTGACGGCGGTGCCGCCGGATCCAGCGGCACCAGACGATCTGGCCGCACACTCCGCGCAGCGCGCGCTGGTGCTCGGGGCGCTGGGCCGGTTGACCACGCGTGAGCGCACCGTGGTGGTGCTGCGCTTCTACGACGACCTCAGCGAGGCGGCGATCGCCGATGAGGTCGGCGTGGCGGTCGGCACGGTCAAAAGCACACTGGCACGGGCGCTGGGGAAACTTCGAGCCCTGCCGGAATTCTCAGCCGACAGCCGAATCGGGGCGCTGTGATGAAACTCGAAGACCGTCTGCCCAGCCTGCTGCACTATCCATGGGACGACACCGTGCCGCCGGTCTCTGTCGCCGCAGTGATCGTTCGGGCACGACGGCGACGTGTGCGCAGGCGCCTGATCACCGGTGCGGCAACGCTGGTGCTGGCTACGGGCACCGCGCTGCTGGCGAGCGAGTTCGTTACACGCACCACGCCCGACCAGGGCGTCGCCGCGCACTCGCCGGTGCGTACGGTCGCGCTGGATGAACGCCTGACCATCGTGGACGGCGCGCAGATGTGGCTGGAAGGCGGCGAAGCCTGCGTCAACGAATCAGCCGGATGGTTGTGGGATCCCATCGGAATCACCGGGCCGACCAACTGCGCCCTCTACCGCAATGCGCGGCTGAGCGCGGACACCTCGCCGAGTCTCTACGAGGCAATGGGACTGGTCGACCCATCCGACAATCCGACCATGCCGGTGATCGGCACGTACGCCGGACCAACGCCCGCCGGCATCGTGATCTCCTCCGGGCGCTCCACCGCCGTCGCCACACTGGTGACCAGCCCGCAGCTACACGAAGAGTTCGGCTACTTCGCCTACTTGCACCACCCGGCGGACGGCGCTTCGGTCACGGTGACCGCCTACGACGACGCCGGGCGCGTCCTGACCACAGTCACGTGGCCAGGCATCAGGCCGTAGCAGACTCGCTGACGCGCCGACTCGCCCGGGGTCTCTCCCGGAGAGTCAATGCTCTGCGTGCCGGGACGGTCGCGCGCTGAAAGTACTTCAAGATTATTTTGCACAAACCGCCCCCGTTTCTGATGTGCTGTCAACAACGCGTCGCCGCGCGATCACATTGCGCCGTCGATCTGCGTTGTCCGCAGACGCCTTGTGTTTGAGGAGCACTCAGAACCATGACCATCGATGTGGACCACCTCCTCGCGGTGGGAGTCGTCGTCCGTGTCGGGAGCGCAGACCTGTGGGCCGTGACCCGGCGCCTGCTCTCGGCGGGCGTGCGGATCGGCACCGAGGAGCAGTTCGCCCGGCACGGCACGACCCGCAGTGTGCGGGTCGGCTACAGCGACAACCCTCCCGACGGCGAAGGATCGTGATCGTGGAACTCGGGGACCAGGGTTTGAACCGCGCGGTCGGCGAACTTCCCGTTCGCGCCGCTGCCGCCGCTTCATTCGACGCCTTCTACGATCAGTATCAGGACGTGTGGGTGCGCTACGCGCATGCCAAGACCGGCAGCCGGGACGCGGCGGAGCAGATCGCGGACGCGGTCACCGCGCACATGGCCGAAAGCTGGCAGCAGGTGCAGCGGACGCAGAGCGCCGCCCGGCACGCGTGGAAAGTGCTCAAGGCGACGGTGGCGCGCTGGCTCGACGAGCGCGGGCCCGGATCGGCATTCGTCGAAACGGCCGCGTTCGACCGGGTGGAACGGGTGCTCAAGCGCTCCCGTGAACGCTTCGCCGCGATGGAGGAGTCGCTCGGGCTCTACAGCGCGATCTCCCGCCTGCCCGAGCGCCAGTACGACGCGATCGTGCTGCGTTTCGTCCTCGAGTATCCCTACGGCACCGTCGCGACCCTGCTGGGCGTGCCCGAAGGCACGGTGCGCTCGAACGTGCGCCACGCGAAGAAGCGCTTGGCCGAGGATCTCGGTATGCCACACCTGATCGAAAACGAGGCCTGAGCGTGCACCCCACGGACGGATCCGGCAGTCCCATCGACCTGCTGCTGGCCGACGCGCAGATCCTGACCGATTACGAGCGCGGCCAGGCGCCGAGCGCCGCCGAGCGCATCGCCCGCGCGGCCGCGCGCGTTCGCCGCCCCGGGCCCGGCCTGGCCATGTTCCGCGCCGGGCGCTGCGAGCAGGACGAGCAGGCCCGCCAGGAGCTCGACCTGATCTGCGCCCAGGTTCTCGGTACGCCGCAGGCCGCGGCCTCGCTCACCTCGCTATCCAGGCTCGGCGACTGCCGACAGGTCGAACCGGACGGCGCGCTGGTCTTCGCCTGCCTGCTCCACCTGGTCGGCCGCGAGGACGGCGCGCAGTTCTGGTGGCAGTTCGCCGCGGGAAGCGGCATCTACAACGCCGCGCGATGCCTGGCCCTGCATCATCAGCGCAACGCGGATTTCCACGACGCGCGGCTCTGGCGCGAACAAGCCGACCGCCTGCTCACCCAACAGGGTGATTACGACCCCGCGCCGACGCCACCGGCGCCGACGCAGCGCCCGTTGCTGCCCGACCACGTCGCCAAGCGGCTGCTTGAGCAGTGCCGGCACGGCATCCGGCCCCGGCTGCCCGCCGAGTTGGAAGAAGCCGTCAACCGCCTGGTCATCGAGTACGACGACGCGGATCTCGGCGAGGTGCCTCACCCCTCGCCCCAATTGCCCCGCGCCCTCGGTGCGCACCGCTGACCCGCCGACCGTCCGCCGAACTTCCACACTCGACCGCTCGAACCGGAGTGCCTGCTATGCCTGCCATGACAGCTCTGACTCACGCTTCGTCCCCGCCGGTGGAACGGCCGCGCACCCGGGTGGCCGGGACCAGAACGTTGCACCTCGCCCACACTCGCGATCGGTGCGAGGACGTGCGGCTCCAGTTGCGGATCCGCTCCGTCCAGTTCGGTGAGTACACGATGGCCTCACTCGCGGGCGAACTCGATCTGGTGACCTTCGACCGCCTGCGCGACGCCTTGTTGGAGCTGCTGGACCGGCAGGCCGTGCCGCGCCTGGTTCTCGACTTGGCCGACGTGACGTTCGCCGACGCCCGCGGGCTTTCCCCGCTGGTACGTGCCAGTTGCATCGCGACGACCCGCGGTGGCTGGGTGCGCCTGGTGCGTGTCAGTGATCGTCTACAGCGGATCCTGGACGCGGCCCGGCTCACGCAGACGCTGCCGACTTATGACACGGTCGCCGAAGCTGCCACGAGTGCCAGGAGGCTGCCGAGTACCTGAATCTGAACCTGCTGCGGGCCCGTGGACGTTACGTCCCCGGGTGGCGGCATCTCTTGCGGCTTCGG
>NZ_DASYZI010000124.1:0-2665 GCF_035946395.1 Actinocrinis sp. | reverse complement strand
CCTCACCCAAACTCACCAGCGTCAGCATCCCCGCCGAAACCATGGGCCGCCACGCCGTCCACCAAGCCATGACCCAACTCGCCGGCCACCACACCCCCACCATCACCCTCCTCCCACCACAACTCACCGTACGAGAGTCCACCGCCATCTACACCCCACCGATCAACTGACAATCGATCAACTGGTAGTCGGGTATCCGTTGCGTCCAGGTACCGTTGGTCCGTGGCAAACCTGGTCAACATCGAGGCTGTGAGCAAGGCGTACGGCACCCGGGCACTGCTTGACGGTGTATCACTCGGCATCGCGGAGGGTGACCGCATCGGTGTCGTGGGGCGTAACGGCGGCGGTAAGTCGACGCTGGTGCGCCTGCTGGCCAAGGCCGAGGAACCCGACCGGGGCAGAGTCACTCACACCGGCTCGGTCCACGTGAACGTCGTCGGCCAACATGACGAGCTCGATCCGACCGCCACGATCCGAGAGCAAGTCCTCTCTGGCATGGCCGAGCACGAATGGGCAGGCCAAGCGCACGTACGCGACGTACTCACCGGCCTGCTCGGCGGAATCAACGCCCCGGCCTTCAGCAACGGACTCGACACCGTCGTCGCCCCCCTCTCCGGCGGCGAGCGCCGCCGAATCGCACTGGCGAAGGCACTGCTGGAGCCCGACGACACAGACCGCCTGCTTCTCCTGGACGAGCCGACCAACCACCTCGACGTCGAAGCCATCGCCTGGCTCGCCTCGCACCTCAAATCACGCCGGTCGGCGCTGCTGGTCGTGACGCACGACCGCTGGTTCCTGGACGAGGTTTGCAGCCAGACCTGGGAAGTGACGCGCGGCGAAGTGCACGCCTACGAAGGCGGCTACTCGGCGTACGTGCTGGCGCGGGCCGAGCGCGCGCGGGTCGCCTCCGCCGACTGGGATCGCAAGCAGAACCTGCTGCGCAAGGAGCTGGCCTGGCTACGGCGTGGTGCCCCGGCGCGCACCTCGAAGCCGAAGTTCCGCATCGAGGCCGCCAACGCGCTGATCGCCGCCGAGCCGCCGCCGCGTGACGATGCCGAGCTCATGCGCTTCGCGACCGCGCGCCTAGGCCGCACCGTCTACGAGTTCGAAGACGTCACCTACCGCGTCGGCGTCACTGAGACCGGAACCGGAACCGGAATCGAGATCGGAACCGGACCTGACGGCGCACCCAGCGGCGCACTCGGCCGCACACCCAGCCACACATCTGGTCGCACCCTCCTCGACCACGTCACCTGGCAGCTAGCGCCCGGCGAGCGCCTCGGCCTGGTCGGCGTGAACGGTTCCGGCAAGACCAGCCTGCTGCGGCTGCTCACCGGCGCCGTCGTGCCCGATTCCGGCAAGGTCGTCACCGGCGTCACGGCGAAACCTGCGTTGCTCGCGCAGGAGATCACCGAGATCCCGGCCACGAAGCGCGTCCGTGAGGCGGTCGAGGAGGTCCGCTCTGAGGTCGACCTGGGCAAGGGCCGGACCCTGACGGGCTCGCAACTGCTGGACCGCTTCGGCTTCACCGGCGAGAAGCAGTGGACTCCGGTCGGCGACCTGTCAGGCGGGGAGCGTCGCCGCCTCCAAGTGCTCAGGCTACTGATGGCCGAGCCGAACGTGCTGCTGCTGGACGAGCCGACCAACGACCTCGACATCGACACACTGACCGCGCTGGAAGACCTGCTGGACAGCTGGCCCGGCTCGATGATCGTCGTTTCCCACGACCGCTACTTCCTGGAGCGCACCACCGACCGAATCGCCGCGCTGCTAGGCGACGGCAAGCTCAGGATGCTGCCCGGCGGCGTCGACCAATACCTCCAACGCCGCGCCGAAATCCTGGTCACCACGCAGGCCCAGGCCGCTCAGATCACCCGGTCGGCGCAAGCCCAAGCCGCGCACGCCACCCGGTCCGCACAGACAGCGCACTCTATGCAGACCACGCAGGCAGCGCAGACCACACAGACCGCGCAATCTGGCTCCGCAGCCGCATCAGGACTTGCCGACCGGCCAGCCTCCTCGTCCCGCGACCAGCGTGCAGCGCAGAAGGAGATGGCCCGGATCGAACGGCAGCTGGACAAGATCTCCGCGCGCGAAAGCGACTTGCACGATCGGATGGCCCAAGCGGCGGCTGACTACGCGGAAGTCGGCAGGCTCGACGCCGAACTCCGTGATCTCTCCGCCGAGCGTGATCGCCTGGAAGAGCAGTGGCTGGCGCTCGCCGAGTGACCGTCGTTCTGAGCTCCGTGATCTCTTCGCCAAGCCGGATCGGCTCAGAGTGCAGAGGTCAGTGCTCGCAAAGTGGCTGCTGTTCGATCTCCGCGGCTTCTCCCCCGAGCGTGATCGCCTCGAAGAACAGCGGTTAGCCTTCGCCGGTCGGCTGCGGTTCCAAGCTGCGCGGCGTCTTCCCCGAGCGGTTCGGCTCAAAGAGCACCCGGAGAGCGGTGGTTGACCCTTGCCGAGTGGCCCTGGCCCCGGGGTGCGTGACCTCTCTGCCCAGCGGGTTCAGCTCGAAAAGTAGGGGTTAGTCCCATCCTCCGCACGTCACTTGAACGAGAAAGGGGCAATCCCGGGGGAATCGGTATTTCTCGATGCCGAGTAAGGCCATTGCCCGATGATGAGCCCGGATTGTCCCAATCTACATATCGCTCGCCCGGGCGACGTA
>NZ_DASYZI010000123.1:0-10185 GCF_035946395.1 Actinocrinis sp. | reverse complement strand
TCATCGCAACCGGCCCTCTCAATCGAGTTCGGACGGCCTGCCGGTTTGTGACAGGTCCCGTGCCGACGAGGATAACAGCCGCGGGTTGACAGTCGGCCGACCGGCGGTCACAACGCGTTCGGCCCGCCCGGGTGTCGGGTGGGCCGCGGGGTGCACGGAGTATGGAGGCGTTGAGATCACAGCGTTCGCGAGAAGGCGGAGAGGCACAGACGGCAACGAGAAGTTCCTCAGCATCTACCTGGACGTGCACGGCCAGAAGCGCTCGGCAGGCAGCTTCGAGACACAAGAGAAGGCGGTCGAGGCGGCGATCCGCCAAGGGGAGCGACAAACACTTGGCCAGATCGGCGACCGCCGACTCGGCAAACAGACCTTCGGAAGCTACGTGCTGGACACGTGGCTGCCCAACGACGTGATGGAACTGTCGACTCGCCAATCCTACACCTATGAGCTCAAGCGGCACATCCTGCCCGCGTTCGCCACCATGCGCATGTCGAAGATCACGCCCAGCGATGTTCGGACATGAGCGACCGCGATGCAGTCCACAGGCGCGAAACCCCCATGATCGCCAAGTGCAAGGTGGTCATCGACGCCATCTCCACCACAGTCCTCAATGACAAGATCACCTTCCTGCACGCAGGAAAGGGAGTGGCGATCCCGACCGTTGGCACCAAGCTGCGGCACATCATCACGGCCCCGCAGTTCGACGCCGTCTACCAACAGTTCCCCAGCGACATGTTTGCGGTTGCTCGTAGAAACGGACATCGAGTCAGGACTGCGATGGGGCGAGCTGACCGAGCTACGTGTGATGGATCTCAACTTCAGCAGTGGATTGGCGACTGTCTCGCGAGCCGTGGAGGCCTCACCGGAAAATGGACTCAACCACGCTGGGTTTGGGCGCGTGGGCATGGCCTGTTGATCTCTGAGTGGTGGCGCTGGGGTGCGGATCGGTGACGGGTCGGGCGCGTGTTATGCCGCGGCGGCGATCGTGATGCCGGCTCCTTCCCGGTGCACGGTCAGTCCTTGGCGCTCGAGGGTTCTGATGGCCTTTCGCATCTCGCGTTCGGGATCGTGCAGCTTGTCGTAGAAGTCGGTTCCCAGATCGGCGTAGCGTGTTCGGGAATCGCTGAGCAGATGCCAGAAGATCTCCAGGATCTATTCAAAAGACCACTTCAGCGAGTACGGGCCGATGATGGCGCGGAGCGTGGCCGGGAACTTCTCCAGTGGTGGCCGGAAGCGGCTGACCAGGATCTTCCAATTTTGCAGGTGACTGATGGCGCGTTCGACGGCGGCGCGGACCGAGGCGACGGAGGCGTTGAAGTGCTGGTCGTGCACGGTCAGCTCAGCTCCGGACGGTTTGCGGATCGGATGAATAGTGGCATGGCCCTGATATCCCTTGTCGCCAACCCAGTCGTGGCCTGCGATCGTCTCGACCAGGCCAGAGGCTCCGACGGCGTAGGCGTCGTGCCGGGCGCCGGGCGCCGGCGCACCGACTGCGGCTAGTGCCCGGCGATCGAGGCCGCGACCTGGATGTTGAACCCCGTCGTGCCGTGCTTATCGCAGTACATCCCGTCTACGTGTTTCCAGTCCCAGGTCGGTGCCAGGAATCCGTCAACCAGCAGCGATCCGCCGCGCCCGACCACTTGGTGCACGGCGGGCACCAGCGTGGCCAGCGCACCGGCGAGTACGTCGCGTAAAAGGTCTCAACGCCGGGACGCGGTGGCTTGGGAGACTCCGAAGATGCAGGCGGCCTGGTCCTGGGCGAAATTGGTGCGCATCAGCACACAGACCAGGTCGATCGACCCGGTCAGTCCCAGCGCGCTGGGACATCCGTTGCGCCGGCCGATCACGTTCTCGCCCGGGTGTTCGGCTCGACTTTCGCACTTATGAGCACTGATTATCGAAGATGTGAGCGACTGACGCCAAGGTACGGGCCTGGATGGCCAGGACTGTCTGTCGCAGCTGTGGCCTGGCCGGGACGGATTCTGGTTCAGCGGACGCCTGTCGCGGTGACCGCGAGTTCGGTGTGTCCGGCGGTGGCCTGGTTCTTGATGATCAGGGTGGCTCATCGCAGTAGTCTGGTTAGCGGGCGCACGGTCCGACGGTTGGGATCCGTTCGGATGGGGTGGTGTCGTCTCTTGCGCGTTTGTTCGCTGGTGGTTCCTTACGCAGGTTGGTGCTCAGCGGATGTGGTGTGTGCCCTTGTAGGATCGCCACCGGTTTCGGATGTTGTGTTGCCGATTTTTGAGGACCGGATCTGGTCCCTGTCCTGGTGGGGCGTGGTGAGGAGGACGGGTGAGCGGGGCCAGCGCCGCGGCTGACCTGCCGCATCAGCAGCATGCGGTGATCGCTGATGAGCGGGTCGGGGTGAATGGTGCGATCGCGGCGGCGTTGACGCGGTGGGCGGGTTCGATGCCCGCACTGTACGTGACCGTGGTCGTGGTGGCCGGGTATATGGCTTTGGCGACTTGGTGGGGCCCGTTGCACCGGGTGGACGGGTATCCGTTTCCGTTCCTGTTGTTTCTGGACAACGTGGTGCAGGTGGTGTTGTGCCTGGTGATCCTGGTTGGTCAACGGGTGCTGGGTGCGGCCGCGGACCGGCGGGCGGTGCAGACGTATGAGAGCGCTGAGGCAATTTTCGAGCGGATCGCAGGGTTGCAGGCGCACCTGGACCGGCAGGATCGGGCGCTGAGCCGCGGGGTTAGCTTGCTGGAGACCAGCGCGCACCCCTGGATCGAGCGGCATCGGGTGCACGACCCTCCCCAGGCTTTTAGCCAGGCGGTGGGGGTCAATGGTCGATTCGCGGCGTGGCTGACCGGGCGGCTGGGCAGCGTGTGGGCGTTTTATCTGGCTGCGGCGAGCCAGGTGGCGTGGATCGTGTTGGCGCAGGTGGGGGTGCAGCGTTTCGATCCCTATCCGTTCGCGTTCATGTCGTTTCTCTCGACGCTGTTCCAGCTACTGTTCATGATTGTGATCATGGTGGGGCAGGACGTGCTGGGCCGTGCCGGGGACCAGCGCAGCGAGCAGACATTCCTGGACGCCGAGGCGGTCTTGCACGAGTGCCTGCGGATGGAGGTGCGGTTGACTGCGCAGGACCGCGTCATCGACGCCCTGTCCGGGTACGCCACCGTTCAGCTGATCGAACAGCTCGCGCGGGCTCTGCACGAGGCCGACGTGGTCCATGCGATCGACCAGCAGGCTGACGGTGTCGCCATCAGCGGCGTATCAACATTCTGGGATCAGCTGCCGCAACAGGACAGGGACCGCCGCCGCGCCCAGGCGTGGTGGGTCGGGGAGAGCCTGGCAGCGATCGGCTGCCTGATGGTGCCGGCAGTCGGTGCGACGTTCAGCGTCACCTTGCGCGAGGACGAAGTGGAGCGGTTGGCGCGCTTGGAGTACGAGCGGTGGATCGGCGAGCTGGGTGCTGCCGAGCCCGGTCTCGGGCAGGGCGCTGGCGTTGCGGGTGGGCCGGTGGCTTGGCCGCTGTTGCCGGGCGAGCACCGGGAACGGCGTGTGCGGGCCGCGGGGCGTCTGCCGGCGCTGCTGGCCGAGGCGGGTTTCCAGGTGATCCGGGATGCGCGCAGCGCGGAGCACGGGCCGGGCGAGGAACACTTCACCCCCGAGCAGTGGCAGGTGTTGCAGCGGGCGCTGATGGCGTGCGGGCTACTGGTGGGGCTCGCGGTGGGCGTGGTGGACGCCGAGGAGTATTTCGCGCTGGTCAAGACGCTGCGGGAGACCGGCATCAGCCATCCGCGGCGGTTCATCCGCGAACTGGCCGCCTCCAGTACCTTCGCCACCGGCCTGGAGCCCGGCATCGGCTATCGCGATTACCTGGGCCCCGCGCTGGAGACGATCCGCTCGGCCGCCGCGATCGTCGAGCGTGAGGCGCCGGGGGAACTGGACGCGTTCCGCACGCTGTTGGCACAGATCGCCACGGCCGTGGCCGACGCCAACGCCGAGGGCGGCTTCTTCGGCTTGGGCGCCCAGCGCCGTACCCCCGAGGAGGCCGCCGCCATCGAGCAGGTCAACAAGGCCAGCGGGCTGAGCGACGCGGGCCGGACCACGTGAGCGCGTCATCGTCCTGCGGCACCGACACGGCGACACTGCCGGACGGCGGATGAGCGCGTCCCTGCTGGCGACCGCAGCGCTCGCCTTCGCCGTCACCACCATCGACGACCTAGTCGTGCTCAGCGCCTTGTTCATCGCGCGCCGCGCCACCGGGCTGCCGCGCGCCCGCGCGATCGTCGCCGGGCAGTACACCGGGTTCGCGGTCATCCTCGCTCTCTCCCTGGCCGCGGCAGCCGGGTTGCGGATCGTGCCGGACCGGTGGGTCGGGCTGCTCGGCCTAGTCCCGGTCGGCTTGGGCGTGTGGCAACTGTGGCGCCTGCGCGGTGCCGAGCGTGAATCCCGGGCCCCGCTGGCGAGCACCGCGACCAGGATCGCGGCCATCACGCTGGCGGGCGGCGCCGACAACATCAGCGTGTTCACGCCGCTGTTCCGCGCCCTGCACGTGGCCGGCTCCCTGCTGGCCGCAGGCGTGTTCCTGGTCATGATCGCCCTGTGGTGCGCCACCGGGGCGCTGCTGGCGGACCGCACGCCGCTCACTACAGCGCTCGGGCGCGCTACCGACTATCTGGTGCCCGTGGTGTTCATCGCGGTCGGCGTGCTCATCCTGATCACCACCGGCACAATCACCACGATCCAACAAAGCCTTTAGGAGTCGATATCCCGGCGGCTTCCCGGTCAACAACACGCGGCGCTCTCGGCCGCACTCTGTCACCTACGTGTTGCGGGCGCGTGTCACCATTCCGGCTACGGGACGTACATGCATGCATGCCTTGGAATCATCGCCGTTGGTCAGCAGCGAACTGCTCGGCGGTGACGACGCCACAGCCGTGGGCGCGGGGGTCACGCCGCCGGAACCGTCGCCCGTGGTGGATCCCTGGCCGCCCGACGCGCCGAACGTGGTATTGCTGGTCCAGTCCGTGCCGATGACCACCGTCACTTGTGAGTAGCTGCTGTTCTGTCGCATGGCCGAGGACGGGATGCTCAAAGCGGCGGCGACCGCGGCGGCCGATCGGCGCGGGTGGAGGGTAGTAGACCGTAGTGGTGCTTGTCGTGGCAGCTGCGGTGCCGACACTGAGCAGTGAGCCCTTGAACCCGCTGCCTTCCAGCGCGCTTTTAGCCGCCGCGGCCCAGCCCTTGACCGCGCTCGCGTTCCCGATCATCGCGTGCACCGCGGCCTTGTTGACCAGTACGGGATTCTGCGCGAGCGAGGTGGCGGGCGGCGTGACGGAGGCGTGGGCCGCCGCGGTCGCGGGCGAGGACTTGATATACGGGGTATCGGACATAAGCGCGGCGAACATGGCCGGAGCCGCGTTCGGGTCGAACTGCAACTGCTGCTTCCAGTTCGGGTTTGAGCCCGCGTAGTCCACGGTCGGCACGGACAGGAACGTGGTGCGGCTGGTGGGGACCTTACCGATCTCCTGGCTGAGGCTGAACAGATCCAGCACGGAGCTCAAGCCGCTGTCCACGGTCAGCGCCTTGGTCGCCGCGTCAGCCACCGAGCGTGCTCACGTGGGCGAGCGGGGCTTTGTCCTTGAGCTTGCGCAGTAGCGCGGCCGTGAACATGTGCTGCGCCTGCTCACGGTAGACCTCGTTGATGAACGCATGCCGGGTGCGCAGCCAGGCGAGGGCCTGCACGCCCTGAACCACGCTGGTCCCTTTGGGCAGCTTCAGGTGCGAGTAGGAGTCGTAGACGTTGTTCGTCACGCACACCGGCACGCCGCTCAGCGCATTGGACATGGTCACCACCCCGGACATGTCGATCTCGATGAAATGATCGATCGTCAACCCGGCCACGTCGTACACCGTCTGCACCGCGCAGTCGAGTCGCTGGTGGATGCGACCTTGGGCGTCGCGGCGCTGCTGGAGGCCGCAGCCGTGGTAGCCGCGACCGCAGCAGTTTCGGTGGACTTGGTCAGGGCGAGCACGGGAGCAGGGTGGTCGGGTTCGGGCTGCCCGGGCTGGGCCAGGTCGATCCAGCGCACCACATCGCCGTTGGAGTAGGTCTGCACCGCCTTGAACACCACCTGGCTGGCGTTCGAGGGCAATTGGCCGAGCAGCACGGTGAACGCTCCGTACTGCCCCGGTGCGATCGACCCACCGCTCCAGGTGATCTGGGAGACGACCTGGGAGATGTCTCCGTCGTCAGTGTGGATCGGGGTGGCCAGAGTGGTGTCGGTGACCTTCGCGCTCCAGCCCGGGATGGGCTCGACGAGCACGGAGGCGATCGGATGATCGGTAGGGAAGGCAACCTGTAGCTGAGTGGTGGAGGCACCCGACTCCTCGTTAGGCACCCGGAAGGTCAACTGCACGTCCCCGCCGCCCTGGGTTGCGGTATCAGGGGTGATGGTCACATGCGCGGACGCAGGCAGCGCGGCCAGCGTCACGACTGCGGCGGCGATGGCGGGCACGGCCAGCAGCCGGGTACGGCGGGATGCAGGAAGCGAAAACACGGGAAAGACACACTCCAGACGCGGGGGCGCGGATGAGGGCACGGCCGACGACGGACCGCACCAACACAAGGGGGAAACGCGGGCACGCACACGACGAGACCGCGTGCAGCCTCCTGGGAGCCGAGATGCGCAGATCGAGCATTCGACGCCCGGGAACGGGGGTTACATCGCTATGCCCATCCGGGGCGGCCCGCGCCGGGCCACCGCGTACCGCAGAAAACTGAGCCACTTCGGCAGCCACACAGCCCCGACGGCGGACGGCACGTGCGGCATGCAGCAGACCGCGCCTGCCGGGACAACGCTCGCCACCCGCACAGCGGCCATGACACCGTGCAGCACCACGCCGAGTAGGCCAACCAAGCCAAAAAGCGCAGCCTCGCCGCGCCGCAACCACCACGCCGCAGCCAGTGCGGCCAGTGCGTGTGCGGCCAACATCCCACCGGCGTACGGGGCAAACAGCCCCATCGTGCCCTGGCTGGGGCACATGCTCGCCGCATCCATGCCCGGCATCGGCTGCATCGCCGCGTACGGACTGGTCACCGCGGCGCTCCCACCGGTCTGCTGAACAGCGTCGAACCACACGTGCAAAGCGCCCGCCGAGTAGCCGAGGGGGATCTCACCCCTCGGCCCTCACAGATCCGTACGTGACTGTCTCCAGTCATACGGCTCTTGTCATCCTGGTCACCAGACGATGGGCACTGAGGTTACCCAGGCCCAGTGGGCGAAGAACCGGGGGCGGCGCAAGACCGCCTGTTTCCACGCCTCCTGAGCCTTCTTGCGTCCCCTGAGCTTTCGATGCTTGTTGCGGGACCAACGCAGTAGGTAGGCGTTGATCCGCCCTAGGAGGCCGTAGAGCGCCGAACGGTAGAACGCACCAAAGTAGTTCATCCAGCCCCGCACGATCGGATTGATCCGGCGGGCCAGATCTGCCTCGGTGTGCCCGGTACGCCTGTGCAGCGCCCAGGACCGCACCCGACTGCCGAGTTGGTTCAAGGCGTCCTTGCTGATCGCGGGCAGGAACGAGGTGAACATCCTCCCGTTCCTGTTGCGCGCCGCGCGGGCCCGGAACGTGTAGCCGAGGAACGTGAACGCGGTGTGCTCGTACGAAGCACGCCGTTGTCCGTCCCGGCAGTACACGATCCTGGTTTTCCCCGGGTGCAGCCGCAGCCCGACCCCGTTCATCCGCTCCCCGAGCGCCGCAAGCACGTGACGTGCCTGAGCTTCGCTGACGCAGTGCACGACCGCGTCGTCCACGTAGCGCTCGAAGGCGACGCCGGGGAACTCCCGGACCATCCACGCATCAAACGCGTAATGGAGAAACAGATTGGCCAGGACGGGGGAAACCGCTGAGCCCTGCGGGGTCCCGCGCTCCCGCTGTTGCAGGGTTCCGTCCGGCAGTGCCAGCGGGGCCTCAAGCCACCGCTTGACGTACAGCACCACCCACGGCAGGTCGGTGTTCGCCTCCACGGCCTTGACCACCAGATCCCACGGCACGCTGTCGAAGAACTTCTCGATGTCCAGATCGATCACCCAGTCGCTCTTCCAGCAGCGCCGTCGGCAGGCGGCCACCGCGTCGAGCGCGCAGCGTTTCGGGCGGTAGCCGTGGGAGTCCGGATGGAAGAGCGCTTCCGCCCGTTCCTCCAGTGCCCTGGCCACCACCGTCTGCGCCACGCGGTCCCCGACCGAAGGCACCCCCAACATCCTCACCCCGCCTCCCGGCGAGGTTTTGGGAATCTGCACCGCGCGCACCGGCGGCGGGAAGTACGTGCCGGAGGAGAGCCGATTCCAGATCTTGTACAGGTTGCCCTGCAGATCGGACCCGAACTCCTCGACCGACACCCCGTCCACCCCGGGCGCGCCCTTATTCGCCTCGACCTTCTCCCACGCCTCCCAGACAGCCCGCTTCGAGATCTCGAACGGCTTGCCCGGTGCTTTCAACTCGTCCACGCGACTCCTCCCGGAGCACTTCCGGTTGATCGAACGAACCAGCCACGAATGACCCGGCCCCTTCGCTCCACCCCCGTTACAGGGGTTTCACCACTACTACGGGCCGGTCCGCCGGCACGCCCCGCGACGGTACTCAATCCCTTACGGGGTCACCGCTCGGGACACTCCCTCTCGCCCACCCCGAAGGATGCGCGGTGTCGGGACGCGCCTTCTCCTGTTCCGCACGAAAGCCGCAGACCGGGCTCGCGTCGTCTGCATGCCGGACACCGCCTGGCCAATCAGCGGACACCCGCCAGGCTCATCCCGGGATCTATGCAACACCCCGGTTTTGATGTCATCTAAGAGGGTTACGACACGTCAGCAACGATTCGCTCGCGCTCGCCTTCCCGGTCCCCACCTGACACCGTGAACGGCGCCTTTTCCTCATCGTTCACCACGACGGTCTTCAGCCAACGCAGCATGAGGCGGTTTGACATCCCCCTCCGCAGGGCGACGCCGAAGGGCCACAACCTTCATCATCCGTGCAGCACCGCTTCACGAAGCAGCCCCTACATGCCACTTCCCTCCACGCTCAGGACACAACGCATAAGCCTCCATGACTCGAATTGATAAAAGCGTGCGCTGCAGAGCTCGATCTTGATTCAGATGTGGGGTAGCCGAGAATCGGCTCTCGCGATCGAGCGACTTCGCTATACTGCGGCCAGCATCGCAGCCAAGACTCGCCGTCTGAGGGGGCAAAAATGGGGGAAAGTCCCGAAAGCGGCAGCGATAGCCTCAATAAGTGGTTAGCAATAGCAGGATCAATTGTGGCCTTGCTGACGTTCTTCGGAATCGCAAACGCCAGCCAACTGCAACGCGTTTTGTCGAACAGCCCACAGGCGAGCCCTTCGCCGACGCCATCACGGCACCTCACATTTCTGATGCCGACTCAAAGCCCCAGTCCCACAAAGACGCCTACAGCGGCGGCGTGCAGCCTGGAGCAGTCGGCCTACGGTACTGCCACGAATGAGGCGGCGGGCGTCGGCGGCAACTCAAGCGCCCTCGCGACTATCTGGCTCGTCTTCTACAGCGCCGCTGAGAACGCAGCGAACGCTACGAGCGATACCACTCTGCAAGACTACATCCGCAACACGGCATACGACTGGCAGCAATATGCTTACGCGCTAAAGCAAGGAAACACCAGCGAGGGCGCTTGGTTCATGCAGGGGTTCAACGAACAGCACAACGTGTGGAACTACTGCCGGAATGGCAGTTGATCTGAAGAGATTTCGCACGTCGCCGACCGAACCCCGGCACGCTGGAAACCGTGCGACATCAAGGTCCCGTTGCTAAGCGGCGTTACTGCACACCCCGACCCGCGCATCGTCTTGTCGCCCCCGGATGCTCGGATCCTGCCGGGCCAACTGCGCGTGGGAGTGAGGCTTATGCACAACGCTGGCTCGTGGTGAACCAGTGCAGGCCGATCACAGCGTGGAGCGTGTCGTTGTAGGTCTGTAGGGGTCTGCGGTAGTCGGTATGCAGGATGCGCCAGGTCTTCAGGCTCGCCACGGCGCGTTTGACTCTGTCGGTGATCTTGGTAGTCGAGGTCAGGTTCCGAGGGTTCGCCATGATTTCGACCGGGGAATTCCCTGCTGGTCTAGGAAGTCCTGGAAGGCCGTTGAGGGTCTTGCCGGGGAGGTTTCCTCGGCGACTGATCGGGTGCTGAGGCGCTCGATGTTCACGG
>NZ_DASYZI010000122.1:0-6191 GCF_035946395.1 Actinocrinis sp. | reverse complement strand
CACAAGCGCGCGAGGACGCGAGCACGCAAACTCAAGCTGCCCACAACCCGACGTAACTCAACGCGACTGGACGTACACCCGGCGCCAGCAGCCCACGAGCACGTGGCGCTAAGTCGACAAATACACCCAGCGGACGGTCCATGGCCGTCCGCTGTTTTGTGCATCAGCACCCGCAGTTCACTTCGCGTGGAACTTATTCTTACCCCTTCTGGCCTGTGGATAAACAAGATCCGCCTATCCACGCCCTGTGGACACATTCTGTGGATAACTAGCCGGTCATCCACAGGAACCTAACGTAATGATCCGTCCCGATCCCGCCCCAGGCGACGACCATCCGATGATCAGATCAGCGTCATTCGATTGGGTCAAAACGGCATCATTCGGCCCAGCGACGTCTGTCGCGGCGCCTTTTTTCTATATATACTTCACCCACTAGGGGGATATACAGGAGGCCGTGATGACCAAGATCCTTGTTGACGTGGATGACACCATGCTCGCCGAGGCCATGGAGCTACTCGGCACGAAGACCAAAAAAGAGACCATCAACCTCGCCCTGTCAGAGCTCTTGGGGCGACAGCGTCGCCTCAGGGCTCTGCACGAACTGCGCGCGCTCGCGGCTAGTGGCGGCCTGGACCTCGAATCCCTGCGGGAGCCGGGATGGTACTGAGCCGCTACCTTGTCGACACCAGCGCAGCCGTCCGCATCATGACGGCCACGGATCTCGTCGAGAACTGGATAATCGAGATCACCGCAGGACAGATCGCGATATGCGCGATCACCGAACTCGAGTTGCGGTACAGCGCGAAATCCGTGGACCATGACCGCCAATTACGTCGCTGGCTGGGTGAGACGTTCGTTTGGGCACCCATCCAGGACCGCTGCCACGAGCGGGCGCTGGAGGTTCAGAACGGGCTCGTCGCGAACGGCGAGCAGCGCTCGGCGGGCCCGATCGATCTAATGCTCGCGGCCAACGCGGAGTTGAGCGGATTGACCGTCCTGCACGACGACAGGGACTTCGACTGCGTCGCGCGCGTAACGGGTCAGGCGGTGATGCGGATCGGCGAACTCTGAGCTCTGAGCCCTGAGCCGCCTGCGGGAACAGCACCTATGGGAACACCACCGTGCGGCTGCCGTTGAGGAGCACGCGATGTTCCGAGTGCCAGGAGACGGCGCGGGACAGCACCTGGCACTCGACGTCGCGTCCTACGGTGGCCAACTGGTCCGGGGTCACGCCGTGGCCGACACGGGCGACGTCCTGCTCGATGATGGGGCCCTCATCGAGGTCTGCGGTCACGTAGTGGGCGGTGGCGCCGATGAGCTTGACGCCGCGGGCGTGTGCCTGGTGGTAGGGCTTGGCGCCCTTGAAGGACGGCAGGAACGAGTGGTGGATGTTGATGATCTTGCCTTCCAGGTTCTTGCAGACCTGGTCCGAGAGGACCTGCATGTAGCGCGCCAGCACGACCAGTTCGACGCCGTTCTCCTCGACCAGGCGCAGTAGCCTGGCCTCTTGCTCGGCCTTGTTGTCCTTCGTGATCGGCAGGTGTACGAACGGGATGCCGTAGGACTCGACCAGGGGCTTGAAGTCGGCGTGGTTGGAGACCACGGCGGGCAGGTCGATCGGCAGTGCGCCGATGCTGTGCCGGAAGAGCAGGTCGTTGAGGCAGTGGCCGAACTTCGAGACCAGGATCAGGGTCGGCATCCGGACGGCCGTGGCGTGGATCTGCCAGGTCATCCGGAACGCCGCGGCGGTCGCGGCGAAGCCGCCGTTGAGCGAGATCAGGTCCACGCCCTCCTCCTGCGCCGCGAAGTGCACGCGCATGAAGAACAGCTGGGTGCCCCGGTCGCCATACTGTTGGCTGTCCACGATGGTGCAGCCGGTGACCAACAGGAAGCTGGCTACTGCGTGGACGATCCCGCGCTGGTCGGGACAGCAGAGTGTCAGCACGTACTCGCGGGGCGCGGTGGGCGACGTCGTCATGGCTCTCATCTTTGCCCATCTGATTTTCATCGCCCAGACCGTAAGTCACAGATATCGTCAACGTGTGGCCTCTTCTTCATATCTTCGTTTCCCGCACTTGGCGGGGGACCTGGTCACCTTCGTGGCCGAGAACGATGTCTGGTTGGCGCCACTCGCTGAGGCCTCGGGCGGTGGCGGTGGAAGTGGTGGCGGTGGCGGTGGCGGTGGCAGTGGCGGTGGCAGTGGCGGTGGCAGTGGCGGTGGTCACGGTGGCGGCAAGGGAGGCGGGCGTGCCTGGCGGCTGACCGCGGATCAGGTCCCCGTGCTGCACCCGCGGCTGAACCCCTCGGCGACGCATGTCGCCTGGACGTCGACCCGCGACGGTGCAGGTTCGATGGCGCGAGGCACTGCGCGCGAGGTATACGCGGTCGCCGTGGATGGCGGCCCGGTGCAGCGCCTTACGCACTGGGGCGACGGTCTGAGCGCTGTGCGTGGCTGGCTGTCGGACGACGAGGTGCTGGTGGTCAGCCGCACCGGACAGCACGACACGGGCCGGACGTGGGCGTTCGCGGTACCGCTCGACGGAACAGCGCGCCCGTTGCCCTACGGCCCGGCAGCTGACGTGTCGATCGCGGCGGACGGTGCAGTACTCGTCGGCTCGCCGGTGTACGCGGAGCCCGCGCGATGGAAGCGTTATCGGGGCGGTACCGGCGGGAAGATCTGGTACTCGCCGGACGGCGACGAGTACGTGCGCATCCTCGATGGCGTGGGAAACCACCTGGTCAACCCGATGTGGGTGGCGGGCCGGGTGGTATTCCTCTCCGATCACGAGGGTGTCGGCGCGCTGTATTCAGCTTTACCCGACGGAACTGATGTGCGGCGCCACACGGATCACGGGCCGTATTACGCACGGCATGCGACGACGGACGGCAGACGCGTGATCTACCAGTGCGCCGGGGATCTGTGGCTGCTCCCGTCTCTCGACGCGGAGCCGGTGCGCCTGAACATCCGCCTCAGCGGAGTGCGCACGGGCCGCGCGCCGTTCCCGGTGTCCGCGCGTTACGGACTCGGGGACTTCTCGCTGTGTAAGACCGGCCGGGTGCTGGTGACAGAGGTGCGCGGCACGCTGCACTGGTTACCCGCGCAGGATGGCCCGGCTTTGACGCTGCTCAGCACGCCCGGGGTGCGCGGCCGACTGCCCGAGGTGATCCCCGGTACCTCGACCATGGTGTGCGTATCGGACGCAGGTGGCGAGGACGGCCTCGACATCATCGCCGCAGACGGTTCGATACGACGACGGCTCGCGCACGGGCAACTGGGGCACGTACTCGAACTCGCGGTCGCGCCGGACGGGAAGCGCGCGGCAGTGGCGTCGCACGATGGACGGCTGCTGTTGGTGAAGTTGGGCGCGGAGGCTGAGGGTGAGGCTACCGAAGGTAGTAATGGTGGTGATAGCGGGGGCGGTAGTGGCAGTAGTGGCGGGGACACGAACGTGGCGGAGGGCGTGGCCGAAAGCGTCGATGATGTAGATGGTGCCGAAGGTGGCGGAGTTGGTGAAGATGCCGGAGGTGCTGAAGGCGGCAAGGGCGGTGGACCCGGCGACGCGCAGGGACTGGTGACGGAGCTGGCGCGCAGCAGCAACGCCGAGGTGCGTGGCTTGGCCTTCTCGCCTGATTCGGCGTACCTCGCGTGGGCACACCCATGGGATCCCGCCGAGTACACGCACATCCGCCTGGCTCGGCTGTCCGACCGCACGATCGTGGACGTGACACCACCACGTTTCGACGACTGGTCGCCTGCGTTCACGTATGACGGCAAGTACCTGGCGTTCCTGTCGAACCGGGTCTATGACCCCGTATACGATGATCATTTCTTCGACCTCGGCTTTCTGCCCGGTGTCCGGCCGTATCTGGCGACCTTGGCCGAGACGACGCCGTCGCCGTTCGCCCCAGAGCTGAACGGCCGACCGGTGTCGTCGGCGGAGAAGAGCGAATCGTCTTCGCCTTCGCCTTCGTTAGCGGCGTCGTCTTCGTCGTTCTCGACTAAGGGTTCGGCCGTATCTGGTTCGCCGGATTCGGTGGACGCTGCTGAGGATGGGGCACAGCCGGATGAGCACCCCGGGAACCGGGTCGATCTGGAGGGCATCGACGAGCGGATCGTGCCGTTCCCGGTCGAGGCGGGCGGTTACCGTGACCTGCGCGCGGTCAAGGGCGGCGTGGTGTGGATGGACCCGCCGCACACCGGCGAGTTGCACGAGGCGCTGATCGGCGCGTCGGACGAGCATCCGAAGGCGAGTCTGGTCCGGTACGACTTGGAGAAGCGCAAGCGCGCGACCATCGTCAGCGAGTTGGACGCCTACGCAATCTCGGGTGACGGCGGGCGGCTGGCCGCCCTCGACGGTGGCAGTCTGAAGGTGAAGGCCTCCGACACCAGGGACGATGACGACGCGGTCGACGTGGACCTCGACCGGATCCGGGTGACGGTCGATCCGGCTGCCGAGTGGGCGCAGATGTACCGCGAGGCCTGGCGGCTGATGCGGGACAACTTCTGGCGCGCGGACATGGCCGGGCTCGACTGGTCCGCGATGGCCGAACGCTACCGTCCGCTGCTGGACCGGATCGGCACCCGCGACGACCTGCACGACGTGCTCTGGGAGTTGCAGGGCGAACTCGGCTCCTCACACGCGTACGTCAGGCCGCCGGCGGCCGGGACGCATGACGCGCTCGTCCAAGGGCTGCTCGGCGCGGACTTGGCTCGGAACGACGACGGCACCTGGCGGATCGTCAGGGTACTGCGTGGCGAGTCCTCGGTGATGGGGGCCCGCTCGCCGCTGGCGGCGCCGGGCGTGGCGGCACGACCGGGCGACGCGATCGTCGCCGTCGACGGCAAGCCGGTCGATCCCGTGCACGGACCGAACGCGCTGCTCGGCGGGAAGGCGGGCAAGCCGGTCGAGCTGACGCTGCGGCGGGATGGCGCGGACCGTCGCGTCGTGGTGGTGCCGCTGGCCAGTGAGCGGTTGGTGCGTTACCACGACCTGGTGCACCAGAGGCGCGCCGCTGTGCGCGAGGCGTCCGGCGGCAGGCTTGGCTATCTGCATGTACCCGACATGGTCTCGTGGGGCTGGGCGGAGTTCCACCGCGACATGCGCGGTGCGTTCGAGGCCGAAGGCCTGGTCCTTGACCTGCGGGAGAACAGTGGCGGGCACACCTCACAGCTGGTGGTGGAGAAGCTGGGCCGACGGATCGTCGGCTGGCAGCTGTGCCGGACGACCGAACCGGTCAGCTATCCGAGCGAGACGCCGCGTGGCCCGATCGTGGCGATCGTGGACGAGTACGCAGGCTCCGACGGGGACATAGCGACGCAGGCGATCAAGCTGTACGGCATCGCGCCGGTCATCGGCACCCGGACGTGGGGCGGGGTGATCGGCATCGACGCCAAGTACACGCTGGTCGACGGCACCGGGGTCACGCAGCCGAAGTTCGCGTTCTGGTTCACCGGGGGAATCGGCTGGGACGTGGAGAACTACGGCGTCGATCCAGACGTCGAGGTGGCGATCCCTCCGCACGAGTGGGCGGCCGGGCGCGATCCCCAGTTGGACACGGCGATTCGAATGGTACTTGAGGCACTGGAGATCAGGCCGTCAGCGCAGCCACCGCATGTGCCACAGATCTGACGAACCATAAATCTGACTGCCACAGGCCTGACTAGCATAGGTCTGAAGAGCCGCAGATCTGAAGATATGACGAGTACGGCGGTTCGGCTGAGTTTGGTCGGGCGGGCGGCGGCGCGGCATGCGTCCGGCGGATCGGGCAGTGACAGTGGATCAATGTCTGCGGTGGGTTGGGTGCGGCGGGTCGGATAGTGGTGGCGGTGGTAGGCCGGACGGCGGTCGCGTAGCGACGGGTCGGGCGGCGGCAGGCGGGGACTGCGATGGTGGCAGCAGGTCAGAGTGGCGGTGCAGGGTATGTCTGGTGGATCGGCGTAGGTGGGTCGGTCCATGCCTGCTGACTGCTGAGTCAGTTCTCTGAGGCCAGGTCGGCTAGGTTCAGTGGCGGCGCGGCTAGGGCTGCGTCGTATCGGCGCAGTACCAGCCTTGCGATCTGGTCGTGCGCGCCCAGTGGTTCGCTCACGCACATCCGGCGCGGGTTGTCCGTGTCTAGTGCCGCGAGTGTCGCGCAGTCCGATATCCGGCGGCTGAACTCGCCCGAGGCGAGCAGGTAGGTGGCCACCGCGA
>NZ_DASYZI010000121.1:0-26264 GCF_035946395.1 Actinocrinis sp. | reverse complement strand
GCGGCCTGCGCGGCGTCCTTGGCTCCATCGCGGGTGAAGCCGGTCAGCGTGCCGGTGATCACCAGGGTGAGCCCGGCCAGCGGTTTCGGCCCGGTGTCGGCCGGGACCGAGGGCGAGACCCCGGCGGCCAGCCAGCGGTCGACGATCGCGCGGTGCCAGTCCACCGCGAACCACTCGACGATGGACTGCGCGATGGTCGGCCCGACGCCCTCGATCGCGGCCAGTTCCTCGGCCGGGGCCTCGGCGACGCGCTCCAGCGAGCGCAGTTCGCGGGCGATCTCACGGGCAGCGCTCGGGCCCACGTGCCTGATGGACAGCGCCACCAGGTAACGCCACAGCTCGCGGGTGGTCTTGGCCTGCTCCAGCTGTTCGATCAGCTGCTCGGTGGTCTTGGTCGGGACGGAGGGCTTCTTCTCGGTCGGCTTGGTGTAAAAGTACGGGACCAGCTCGCGGTCGCCTTCCTTGGCGTCCTTGCCGCGGGACTGCTGCCACATGCGCGGCGCGGCCAGCGCTTCCAGCGTCAGATCGAACAGGTCGCCCTCGTCGCGCAGCGGCGGCTCGCCGTCGTCCGGCTGCGTGAGCGCGACCGCGGCCTCGTATCCGAGCGCTTCGATGTCCAGCGCGCTGCGTCCAGCCAGGTAGTTGACGCGCTCCCTTATCTGCCCGGGGCAGTTGCGGGCGTTGGGGCAACGCAGGTCGATCTCGCCCTCCTTCTGGGCGGCGATCGGAGTGCCGCAGTCCGGGCAGTTCTCCGGCATCCGGAACGGCCGCTCGCTGCCGTCGCGCAGGTCGGCCACCGGGCCGACGATCTCCGGGATCACGTCGCCTGCCTTACGCAGGATCACCGTGTCACCGATCAGGATGCCCTTGCGTTCGACGACCTCCTGGTTGTGCAGGGTGGCGAACGCGACGGTCGACCCGGCGACCTTGACCGGTTCCATCACGGCGTACGGGGTGACCCGCCCGGTCCGCCCGACCTGCACCTTGATGTCGAGCAGCTTGGTGGTCACCTCCTCCGGGGGGTACTTGAAGGCGATGGCCCAGCGCGGGTCTTTGGAGGTGGCGCCCAGCCGGCCCTGCAAGGCGAGGTCGTCCACCTTCACCACAACGCCGTCGATCTCGTGCTCGACGTCGTGCCGGTGCTTGCCGTAGTACTCGATGTACTCCTTGACTTCGTCGAGCGAGGCCACCACCCGGACCCGGTCGGAGGTGGGCAGGCCCCAGGCGTGCAGCAGTTGGTAGGCATGCGACTGGGAATCGATGGTCAGGCCGCGGCGAGCGCCCATGCCGTGCACGACCATCCGCAGCGGCCGCTGCGCCGTGATCTTCGGGTCCTTCTGCCGCAGCGAGCCGGCGGCGGCGTTGCGCGGGTTGGCGAAGGTGCGGCCCTCGGATTCCTGTATGGCCGCGTTGAAGTCGTCGAACTGCGCGGCCGGGAAGTAGATCTCGCCGCGCACCTCGACCAGTTCCGGCACTCCAGCCTCAACGTTCGCTGCTTCGTCGCTGCCGGTGAGGCGGTGCGGGACGCCCTTGATGGTGCGCACGTTGGGGGTGACGTCCTCGCCGATGCGGCCGTCGCCGCGGGTGACGCCGCGCACGAGCCGGCCGTGCTCGTAGACCAGGCTGATCGCCAGGCCGTCCACCTTCAGCTCGCACAGGTACGCCGGGGTCTCGCCGATCTCCTTGACGACCCGGTCGTGCCACGCTTCGAGCTCGACGAAGTCGAACGCGTTGGCCAGCGAGAGCATCCGCTCGACATGCCGCACCGAGGTGAACTCGGTGGAGACCTCGCCACCGACCTTCTGCGTCGGCGAATCGGGGGTACGCAGCTGCGGATGCTGCTGTTCGAGCGCGTCGAGTTCACGCATCAGCGCGTCGTACTCGCCGTCCGAGATGGTCGGAGCGTCCGCCACGTGGTAGTGGAAACGGTGCTCCTCGATCTGCTCGGCGAGGTCGGCGTGCCGGGTGCGCGCCGCGCTCAGCGGGTCCGCGCCAGCAGGTTCGCCAGCCATCCGGTCCGTCCCCTCTTCGTCGCCCTCGTTCGTCGTCGGTGTCCCAAAACTACCGGGCACCACCGACAAAACTAGTCAACCTCTTCAAGGGCGCGAGCGGTGTCCCGGCACAGTTTCAGCGCGTGCTTGGCCCAGGCCGGGGACGCTGCGGCCAGTCCGCAGGAGGGTGTGACGATCACACTTTGGGCCACTCGCTGCGCGGAGAATCCGAGCCGACGCAGGACGAGGGCATGGTCCGCGAGCGCCTTGACCTGCGGCACGCGTCCGGGTTCGACGGTAGGCACGATTCCGGCGAACAGTCGCACACCACCCTCGATCAGCGCGCCGAGCGCTTCGTCGTGACGATCGGAGAGCAGCGACAAGTCGAAGGAGATGCCGTCCACTCCCGCGTTGCGCAGGGAATCGAACGGTACGTCAGGTGCACAGCAGTGCACGATAACTAGCGCACCGCCACCCTTCTCCCCCACCCCGCCGCCACTTCGGGCGCCGTCGATGACAGTACGCAGCAAGTCACGCGCGGCGCTCTCCTCGACGGCGCGTAACCTTCCGAACCCGCTAGCCGTCGGGACGGTGCCCCTGAGCACTCCGGGCAACGCAGGTTCGTCCAGCTGAACGACGACTTGCGCACCCGGAACGCGCTTACGCACATCCTCGACGTGTAGCCGCAGACCCTCCGCAAGCGAGGCGGCGACGTCACGTACCGCCCCCGCGTCGGCGAGCAGCTTGTCGCCATGCTGCAACTCGACAGTCGAGGCCAACGTCCACGGGCCGACGAACTGGAGCTTGAGCGGCCCCGCGTAGCCCTGCGTGTGCTCCTCAAGCAGATCCAGATCACTGGAGAGGTAGCCGCGCGCCCTGCGATGGTCCCGACCGGGCCGATCGGTGATCCGCCAGCCCGAGGGCTGCACGTCTGCGAACAGGTCGACGAGGATTGACGTACCGCGCCCGACCATGTCGGCGCCGACGCCGCGACCAGGCAGTTCGGGCAGGAAGGGCACGCCGGGGCGCTCGCCGAGCTCACCCATGACCAGTCGGACCGCTTCGGCCATGTCCTGGCCCGGCAGCGACCCGACGCCGGTGGCCGCAGGCCCGGACATCGGCGATCGGGACGACATCGCGGCGGGATCTGTGCTCATGAGCCGAGCCTAGACGGAACGGGTGGTTCCTCCGACCGAGTGATTCGGGCTCTTCGGACCCAACAGGGGGAATCCACGGACAAATCCGCTGCGCAGAGCGTCCGGTTCTGCGACACTCAGGCACTCAACGGGGTATTGATTCAACCGCCGGGCTGCATCAGGACTCAGATGCGCCGGAACGGGTACGAGTGTGTCGTTCGTTGCATCGTGGGAGCACCGAAACGCAACGGGAGAGGAGGGAATCCGCGTGCACACCGTCTTCTTCGCGGCCGACGCCGCGCTGCTGCCGCGGCTGGCGGCGGCCGGGGGCGACCTGGACGGGCTCGACCTGGCCTGTGTGGACGCCGCGGATCTGGACCCGGCGCAACTGCTGGAACTCGACACCCTGATGACCGGCCACGATCCGGTGGCCGTGCGCGAGGCCGTGCTCACGCCGGCCCGCGAGCTGGGCCGTCCGGGCGCGCTGGCCCAGGGCACGGAGGAGCGCGTCGTGCTGTGCGTGCGCCCGGCCCTGTGCACCAGCCTGCTCGGCCGCACCGACGCCGAGTTGGACGGGATCGCCGAGGACTGGGAACTGCGCGGCTGGGGCGCCGACTGGGGCGCGCACCGCTATGGCGCGCTGCTGCGATCGCTCGCGCTGCTCGCCGAGGTCGCCAACATCGAGCAACACGGCGTTTACGTACGATTCGACGTCTGACGGATGCGCCGACCAGACCGGCCGGCCCGCGTGCAACCTGCTACGCGGCCTGTGCGGCGACCGGTCGGCGCGTCGCGGTGATGGTCGCCGACCCGATGACGCGAGTGCCGTCGTAGAACACTGCGGTCTGGCCCGGTGCGATCCCCCGCGCAGGCTCGATCAGCCGCACGGTGACTGTGCCGCGCGAGGCGTCGTAACGCGCGACCGCCGCAAAAGGCTCACCGTGTGCACGCAGCTGTGCGAGGCACTCGAACTCGACTGCGCTTTCAGCCGTGCCCTTAGCGCCCTCAGTGCCCGAGACGACGTCCGGCTGCGCACCGCACCACCGCAGGTGATCGCCCTCAAGCTCGGCGACGACGAGTTCGTCGGCCGTCCCGACGGTCACGATGTTGTTGACCGGCGAGATGTCGAGCACGTAACGCGGTCGGCCGTCCCCGGCCGGGTCACCGATCCGCAGGCCTTTGCGCTGCCCGACGGTGAACGCATACGCACCCGAGTGCGAGCCGACGACCTTGCCCGAGCTGTCCACGATCGGCCCGGACTCGGCGCCCAGCCGCTCGGCCAGGAACCGGCGGGTATCGCCGTCCGCGATGAAGCAGACGTCGTGCGAGTCCGGCTTGTCGGCCACGGCCAGCCCGCGCCGCTCGGCCTCGGCGCGCACCGAGGTCTTGGTCGAGCCGCCGAGCGGGAAGATCGCGTGCGCCAGCTGCCCGGCGTCGAGCACGCCGAGCACATACGACTGGTCCTTCGCCGGATCGACCGCACGGTGTAGTTCGCGGATGAGCACGCCGTCATCGCCGGCGCCGGAGCCGCCGTCGGGTCCGGGCCGGTCCACGATCCGCGCGTAGTGCCCGGTGCACACCGCGTCGAAGCCGAGCGCGAGCGCCTTGTCCAGCACCGCCTCGAACTTGATCTTCTCGTTGCAGCGCAGGCACGGATTCGGCGTGCGCCCCGCCGCGTACTCGCTGACGAAGTCGTCGACCACGTCCGCGTGGAAGCGCTCGGCCAGATCCCAGATGTAAAACGGAATGCCGATCACATCGGCGGCGCGGCGGGCGTCCCGCGCGTCCTCGGCGGTGCAGCAACCGCGGGCGCCGGTGCGGAAGGACTGCGGGTTCCTGGACAGCGCCAGATGGACCCCGGTCACCTCGTGCCCGGCCTCCACCGCCCGGGCGGCCGCGACCGCCGAGTCGACTCCGCCGGACATCGCCGCAAGTACACGCATGCTTCCAGGGTACGTGCTGCCGCGACCGGTTTAGATCAGATGATCAGTCCGCACCCACGGGCGGTCACGGTTTCGGTGCCTCAAGCGGGATGTCGATCGGGAACGGGACCCCGGTCTTCAGACGGCCGATGTGCGTGTGCTTCAGACGGTACGTGCCGCCGTAAAGCTCGTGCTCTTGCACGATCGGCGCATCATCCAGCCCGCGTTCGATGAGCCAGAATGCCTGGATGCCCATAGTCGCATAGATTGGCGGCTTGTCCTCACGGTCCCGCCTCGCCGACTCGGGCGTAGTGACTTCAGCCGCAAGCACCACGTCATCGGGATCGAGAACGCTCTTGTCCAGATCCCACGCGCCGGCATGCATGATCGAAATATCGGGCTCGGGCGCGGTCCGCTCGCTGAGCTTGATCGCCATGCGGTACAGCACGGCGTACTCGCCCGGCACCTGGCTCTCCAGAGCCTTGCACAGTTCCCTGACCACCGTCATGTGCCAGCTTGTCTGCGCACTCCAGAAAAGCCGGCCTTCGAGCAGTTCCGCTCGTTTGGGCGCATCCTCGGGGAACGTGGAAAGCGTCCAGCCCCCGGGCGGCGGGGTCGGGAGCATCTGCGCGTTCATCAGCTCAGACCTGCGGACCTGGCGCGTTCCACCACCGCGGGCAGCGCGTCGACCAGGGTCTTGACGTCTTCGGCGGTGGAGGTGCGGCCGAGCGAGAAGCGCAGCGAGCCGCGGGCCAGGTCGGGGTCCGCGTCCATGGCCAGCAGGACGTGGCTGGGCTGCGCGATGCCGGCTGAGCACGCGGAGCCGGTTGAGCACTCGATGCCGCGGGCGTCGAGCAGCATCAGCAGCGAGTCGCCTTCGCAGCCGGGGAAGCAGAAGTGCGCGATGCCGGGGAGCCTGCTTTCGGGGCCGCGGGCCGGGTCACCGGAGAGGATCGCGTCGGGGACCGCGGCGAGGACGCCGTCGATCAGCAAGTCGCGCAGGTCGGTCAGGCGTGCGGACTCGTGTTGGAGTTCGCGGACGGCGGCGGTCGCGGCGGCGGCGAAGCCGGCGATGGCCGGGGTGTCCATGGTGCCGGAGCGCGCGCGCTCCTGGCCGCCGCCGTGCATCAGCGGGATGGGCTCGACCTGGCGGTCCAGCAGCAGCGCGCCGACGCCGATCGGGCCGCCGATCTTGTGGCCGGTGACCGTCATCGCGTCCAGGCCGCTGGCCGTGTAGTCCACCGGCAGGTGCGCGAAGGCCTGGATCGCGTCGGAGTGGATCGGCAGTTCGTATGCGTGCGCTACGGCGGCCAGGTCCTGGATCGGCTGGACCGTGCCGACCTCGTTGTTCGCCCACATCACGGTGACCAGCGCGACCGAGCCGGGATCGCGGCGGATCGCCTCGGCGAGGGCCTCGGGGCGCACCCGGCCATACCGGTCGACCGGCAGCCAGTCGACCACCGCGCCCTCGTGCTCGGCGAGCCAGTCCAGCGAGTCGAGCACGGCGTGGTGTTCGATCTTCGGGGCGAGGATGCGCACGCGGCCCGCGTCGGCCTGTCGGCGTGACCAGTACAGGCCTTTGACCGCGAGGTTGTCGGCCTCGGTGCCACCGCCGGTGAACACGATGTGGCTGGGCCGCGCGCCGAGCGCAGCGGCCACCGCCTCGCGGGACTCCTCCACCACCCGGCGCGACTCACGGCCGGAGCCGTGCAGCGAGTTGGCGTTGCCCACCCGGGCGAACTGCTCGGCCATCGCCGCGATCGCGTCTGGATGCATCGGCGTGGTGGCGGCGTGGTCGAGATAAGTCATTTCAGTCATAAGCATAGTGGCCCCGGCCAGCCCGTTTCGGGGCTGTGCGCCGGGGCCGCGGTGGGCGTCGTCCGCGTCGCGCCGCAGGCGCGCCTATCGACGCCGGGTGATTTCCTCAGTGAGCTGCGGGACCACCTTGAACAGGTCGCCCACCACGCCGTAGTCCACCAGCTCGAAGATCGGCGCCTCGGGGTCCTTGTTGACGGCGACGATGGTCTTCGAGGTCTGCATGCCGGCCCGGTGCTGGATCGCTCCGGAGATGCCGGCCGCGATGTAGAGCTGCGGCGACACGGTCTTGCCGGTCTGCCCGACCTGCGACTGGTGCGGGTACCAGCCGGAGTCCACCGCGGCGCGGGAGGCGCCGACCGCCGCGCCGAGCCGGTCGGCCAGCGCCTCGATGACCGAGAAGCTCTCGGCCGAGCCGACGCCGCGGCCGCCGGAGACCACGATCGCGGCCTCGGTGAGCTCCGGACGGTCGCCCTTGGGCACGACGACCCGGTCGACGACCCTCGCCAGCTTCGCCGCGTCGGTCAGTTCGACCGAGACGTCGACGCGGTCGGCGGCACCGGCCTGCGGCACCAGCGGGGTCGAGTTCGGGCGGATCGCGACGATCGGGGTTCCGGCGGTGACCGTGGAGTGCACGATCGAGGAGCCGCCGAAGATGGACTGCTCGGCGACGAGGGCGTCCCCGTCGAGCTTGAGGTCCACGGCGTCGGTCAGGATGCCGGAGCCGGTCTTAAGCGCCAGCCGCGCGGCGATCTCCTTGCCCTCGGCGGTGGCCGGGACCAGCACCGCGGCCGGCTGTGCGTCGGCGACCAGCTTGGCCAGCAGCTCGGCCTTCGGCGCGACGACGTAACCGTCGAGCTGGGGATCGGTCGCGACGTAGACCTTGGCGGCGCCGTACTCGGCCAGCTTGTCCCTGGCGGCGTCGATGACGGAGCCGTCGACGGCGGAGCCGATGAAGACGGCGGCGGGCGTGCCCAGTTCGCGGGCCTTGGTGAGCAGTTCGAGGGTGACCTTCTTGACCGCGCCGTCGGCGTGGTCGACCAGGACGAGGATCTCAGCCATGACAGCTACCAGGCCTTCCTAGATGAACTTCTTCGTAGCGAGGAAGTCGGCGAGCTGCACGCCGCCGTTGCCTTCATCGGTGACGATGGTGCCCTTGTCGCGCGGCGGCGCGACGGCCGCGTCGAGCACCTTCGAGCGCGAGCCCGAGACGCCGACCAGCGCGGCGTCGATCTTGGCGGCGGCCGTGTCCAGCGTCTCGACCGGCTTCTTCTTGGCCGCCATGATCCCCTTGAACGAGGGGTAGCGCGGCTCGTTGATCTTCTCGACCACGGAGACGACGGCCGGCAGGCTCGCCTCGACCACGTCGTGGCCGTAGTCGGTCTGCCGGTTGATCCGCACCGAGGCGCCGTCGATCTCCACCTTGGCGGCGAAGGTCAGCTGCGGCAGGCCGAGCCGCTCGGCCAGCAGCGCCGGGACGATCGAGGTGCGCGCGTCGGAGGCCTCGCAGCCCATCACGATCAGGTCGTACTCAAGGGTGCCGAGCAGCTGCGCCAACGCGTACGAGGTGGCCAGCGCGTCCGAACCGGCCAGCGCCGGGTCGGTGAGGAAGACCGCCTTGGCGGCGCCCATCTGCAACGCCTTCTTGTAAGCGTCGGTGGCGTCCTGCGGGCCCATCGAGACCACGGTGACCTCCCCGCCGTGCTTCTCGGCCAGCTGGAGCGCCTCCTCGACCGCGAATTCGTCCATCTCGTTGATGAGGCCGTCCACGGCGGCGCGGTCGACGGTCAGAGTGCCCGGGTCCAGCCGCTTCTCGGCCGCCGTGTCCGGTACCTGCTTGACAAGGACGACGATGTTCATTGCTCCGGCGCCTCCCGCACGGTGGATCTCTCGCACTGTGGTTTCACGTGGTCGGGGTCTCACGTGGTCGGGGTGCCGGACCGGCCGGATCGCTGCCGGATGGTTCCAGCCCCTCAGCCGAGGATACGGGATCCCGACCACCAAACTACCGTTCAGTAATGTGTCGTGGGCCACATGATGACACAGGTACGCTCCCATGTCCCAGGGAAGGACGGCGTACGTGACGACGGGTGCGGGACGACGGCGCGGCCCGTGGTCGGCCGAGTTCACAAATGAGGGATGGTATTGATATGCGATCAGCGCACGACGATCATCTGACGGCCCATGACCTGGCGACGAGAGCGGGTGTGCTGCTGACCGAGTTGCGCGACTCCTGGTCGGGCGACGATCCACGCAAGCTTCGCGACGCGGGCGACCGGGAGTCGCATGAGTTCCTGATGGCGCAGCTGGCGAAGATCTGTCCCGATGACGCCGCCCTGAGCGAGGAGGGCGCGGATGATCCGAAACGGCGCGACGCCGACCGGGTTTGGATCGTCGACCCGCTCGACGGGACGCGGGAGTTCGGCGAGCCGGGCCGCGACGACTGGGCCGTTCACGTGGCGCTGTGGACCAAGCAGGCCGGCGGGCTGACCGCGGGCGCGGTCGCGCTGCCCGCCCGGGAGCTGACCTTGAGCACCGCGGTGCCCGCCCCGTCCGATCAGCCCGCACGCGCGCAGGGGCCGTTGATCGCGGTCAGCCGCACCCGGCCGCCGGACTTCGTCGCCGCGGTGGTGAGCAAGGTGCCCGGCGCGCAGGCCGTGCCCATGGGCTCCGCGGGCGCCAAGGTCGCGGCCGTGCTGCTGGGCGAGGTCGACGCCTACCTGCACGCGGGCGGACAGTACGAGTGGGACTCGGCGGCGCCGGTCGCCGTGGCGCAGGCCTACGGCGTACACGCAAGCCGAATCGACGGATCGCCGCTGATCTACAACCAGTTCCCGCCGAACCTGCCCGACCTGCTCGTGTGCCGCAAGGAGCTGGCCACGGTGCTGCTCGACGCGATAGCGGCAGTGCGGGGCGAGGGCGCCTGACCGGCGCGCCTAGCTTGACGTAGCCCCTCGGTGCTCTGTCCTGGGGCGGCGAGGGGCTACGTCAAGCATCAAGCGTGGGCGTCAGGCATGTCAGAGGTGCGGGGCGATTCGGTCGGCGAACAGCCGACGGCGGTGCTCGGCGCCGAGGTGGCAGCGCACGAGGTGCCGGCGTCCGGCGTCGAGCAGTTCCGGGACCTCGTCGTCGCAACTGCCGCCGGTCAGTTCGGCGAAGGTGCAGCGGGAGTGGAACGCGCAGCCGGACGGCACGTTGATCAGCGACGGCGGGTTGCCCGGGATCGGCAGCAGCCGCTCCTGTACGGCGCGATCGAGGCGCGGCATCGAGCCGAGCAGACCCCACGTGTACGGATGCTCCGGCGCGGTGAAGACGGACCCGGCCGGGCCGTACTCCACGGCCCTGCCCGCGTACATCACCATGATGTCGTCGGCCAGCTCCGCGACCACGCCCAGATCGTGCGTGATGATGATCAGAGCGCTGTTGAACTCGCGCTGCAAATCCCGCATCAGGTCGAGAATCTGGGCTTGGACGGTGACGTCGAGAGCGGTGGTCGGCTCGTCGGCGATCAGCAGCTGCGGATTGCACACCAGCGACATCGCGATCATCGCGCGCTGCCGCATCCCCCCGGAGAACTGATGCGGGTAGTCGTCCACCCGGGCGTTCGGCTGCGGTATGCCGACGCGGTCGAGCATCTCGATCGCGCGGGTGCGGGCAGCGGCCTTGGACACCTGATTGTGCACCAGGTACGCCTCGGCGATCTGGTCGCCGACCGTGTACATGGGGTGCATGGCGGACAGCGGGTCCTGGAAGACGATCGCCATCTTGTCGCCGCGTAACGCCTGGATCTTCTCCTCGGACGCGCCGACGAGTTCCTCGCCGTCCAGCCAGATCTCGCCGGCTATCCGTGCCCCGCCGCGCCCGCGCTTGTCCGGGCGCTTGTGCAGGCCGAGCAGCGAGAGAGAGGTGACCGACTTGCCCGAGCCGGATTCGCCCACGATGCCGAGGGTACGGCCTCGCTCCACCTGGAAGCTGACCCCGTCCACCGACTTGACCAAGCCGTCCTCGGTCGGGAAGTACACCCGCAGGTCACGTACGTCGAGGAATGCTTGGCTGCTGTTGAAACCGGTCGAGTAGTAGTCCTCGATCATCGTGTTCGGCACCGGGTTCCGGATCGGCACGGGCCGCGTCGTCACGGGCTGAGGAACTGTCTCGACCGCCGCGTGCCTAGCGCCCGCGCGCCGCGCCACGGCGCGTTCCCCGCGTGCTTCGTGCTCGAACTCGTACTCGTCCGCTGGCTGGTCAGGCCTGCTGTGCCGACCGGTCACGACAACCTCACCCGGGGATCGACGACGGCGTAGAGCACGTCAACCACGATGTTCGCGAGCACGATGAAGAAGGCGGCGAGCAGGGTCACGCCCATCACCACCGGAAAGTCTCCCTGGTGGATCGAAGTGATCGCCAGTTCGCCGAGGCCGGGCAGCGAGAACGCCACTTCGAGCAGCACCGCGCCGCCGAGGACTGCGCCGAGGTCCATGCCGAAGATGGTGATGATCGGACTTATTGCCGACCGCAGCGCGTGCTTGTACAGCACCTTGCGCTCGCTCAGTCCTTTGGCCCGCGCGGTACGCACGAAGTCCTCGTTGAGTGCTTCGAGCATGCCGGCTCGGGTGAGCCGCGTGTAGAGCGCCGCGTAGCCGAAGGCCAGCGCGATCCACGGGATCAGCAGGTGTGAGGCCCACTGCAACGGGTTGTCCAGGAAGCTCACGTATACAGTGCTCCACTGCCCGGTGAGCGCTTCGAGCAGCGGCCCGACGAAGTAGACCGGCAGCGCCACGCCCGCCAGCGCGATGCCCATCGACGCCCGGTCGGCGAGCGTGCCCTTACGTACGGCCGAGATCACGCCGGACAGGACGCCGAACACCAGCCACAACACGCCGGCACCGATGGCGATCGACAGCGTGATCGGTGCGCGGTTGAGCAGCGTCGGCCAGACCTGTTCGTAGTTCTTGAACGAATAGCCGAAGCACGGCGCGTTGCACCGGATCAGCTGCACGCCGTCGCTGTACGTGCGACCGCCGACGATGCCCGTGACGTAATCGAAGTACTGCACGAACAACGGCTTGTCAAAGCCGATCCGGTCGATGACCGCGTGCAAGGCAGCCGGGTTCTGCTGCTTGCCGACGTAGGCGGCGGCCAGCGATTCGGGAGTCTGGCCGGCCCACATCGGCAGTACGTAGAAGATCCAGAACGTGATCAGGGTGACCACGAGCAGCAGGCCGACGGCGGCGAACAAGCGCCGGACGATGTAAGTCAGCATCGGGATAAGTGGCAAGGCTGCCGCCGATCTACCGACCGGAGCCGCGCGTCGCCGTTCACCTGCCTTCGGAGTGATGTGCCTGAGAGTTTGTCACCTCGCGGACTCGGCGGCCCCAGGGCATCCGGGGCCGCCGAGTGCGCGACGTGTATTGAGCGGGTGACGAGGTGTCAGCTGCCACCGGTGGTGCCGAGCACGGAGAAGTCCGGCTCGCCGAAAGCCGGAGCCATGAACCAGTTGGTCACGTTGGCCGGGTGGTAGACCAGCGCCTTGTTGTAGATCAGCGGGACGATGGCCGCGTCGCCCATGGCCTGCTGGTCGATCTGGGTGCCGATCTTGGCCCGGGCGTCGGCGTCGTTGGTCGCCAGGTACTGCTGGAACAGGTTGTCGACCGCGTCGGTGTCGTACTCGCCCAGGTTGGTCGAGCCGCCGCCGGAGTGGATGCCGGCGCTGGTGATGACCTGGTCGAGGTCGCCGTAGGCGTCGGCCCAGTCCGCGCCCCACTTCATCATCGACAGCGCGATCTTGTTGTGCCTGACGAAGTCGCTGTTGCCGGCGTACGAGCTGAAGTACTTGTCCGAGGGGTACTTGTCGATGTTGACGTTGATCCCGGCCAGCTTCAGCGCCGCCTGGATGGCGATCGCGGAGTTGACCTCCTTGTCCCGCTCGATGCGGGCGGAGAGGTTCACGTTCAGCGTGCCGTCGGCGTTGAACGCGCTCGGCTCGGCCTCCTGGCACTGACCGAGCAGCTGCTTGGCCTTTGCCGGGTCACCCTGGTTGCCGGGGCTCTGGTACTGGTTCGCCTGCGCGTAGCCGGCCATGTCCGGGGTCAGCAGGGTGGACGCGATGTCGCCGCCGCCGATCCCGCCGCCCATCGCGGACTGCACGGTGGTCTTGTCCACCGCGTACTCGACCGCCTCGCGGCAGAACTTGTTGTCGAACGGCTTGACCGTCGTGTTGATGGTCATGTACGTCAGGGCATTGGTGTACCCGTCGTCGGCCTGGGCCTTGAGCGCCGGGTTGGCCAGGATCTGCGACTGGGCGGTGGTGCCGACGCCGGTTCCGTCGAGGTCGACGTCGAGCTCGCCGTGCAGCAGCTCCTGGTCCATCGTGTCCTGGTTCACGTTGAGCTGCACGGTGATCTTGCCCGCGGTGACCTTGTGCACGCCCTCGGGGTCGGTCGAGGACTTGAAGTTCTGGTTCGGCACCAGCACGGCCTGCTTGCCCGGCTCGTACGAGGAGAACTCGTACTGGCCCGAGGACAGCAGGGTCTTGTAGTAGTTGGCGCCGGTGTCCTTCGCCTGCGGCACCGGGATGGTGGACGGCAGCGCGGCCAGTTCGGGGAAGTCGGCGAACTTCGCGGTCAGGTGGAACTTGATCGTGTCGGTGCCGTCCACCTCGATGCCGGAGACGCCGTCCGCGGTGTTCTTGTCGAGGTAGGGGCCCTTGTAGTCGCCCTTGTTCTGTAGAATCTGGGCGAAGTAGGCGGGGCCGTTGACCAGCGTGTCCTGGCCGAAGTTCGACCGCTCGACGGCGTACTTGACGTCGGCCGCGGTGATCGGCGTGCCGTCCTGGTAGGTCACGTCGGGACGCAGGTGGAAGGTCCAGGTCAGGCCGTCGGAGGACACCTGGCCGGTGTCGGTGGCCAGGTCGGGCACGAGCTGGAGCCCCGCGTCGCCGGGGGCCTGCTTCCAGGTGAGCAGCGGCCGGCCGTAGAGCCTGACGAAGTCCCAGGAGAACGCGTAGTACGTGTTGCCCGGGTCGATCGAGTCCCAGTCGGAGACCAGCGCCATGCGCAGGGTGCCGCCCTGCTGGGACGAGGCGTTGACGACGGTGGTCAGGCCGGCGTTGAAGCTGCTGTTCGACTGGCTCGCAGACCCCGATGACGAACTGCCGCAGGCAGTGGCGGCGGTGGCGATGGCCAGTGCGCCCGCGGTGGCGGCGATGACGTTGCGTCTCGTCGGGACGGGATTGCGCTTTCGCATGATGCGGTGAAACCCCCAGATTGCGAGTCGCCGCGCCGGATGAGGGCCGGGTACGGCGGGGTGGAACTGCTGGTGTCGCGCCCGCGCCAACACGGGCGGCTCCTCACCGCGACCCCTTCGGATCGAAGGCGTCGCGCAGCCCGTCGCCGAGCAGGTTGAACGCCAGGACGGTGACGAAGATGGCGGCGCCCGGCACGATGAGGTACTCCGGGTCGATCTGGAAGGTGCCGATCGCCGAGTTGATCATCGCGCCCCAGGACGGCGTCGGGTCCTTGACGCCGACGCCGAGGAACGAGAGCCCGGCCTCGAACAGGATGTTCGCCGGGATGAGCAGGGTGGCGTAGACCAGGATCGGGGCGAGCAGGTTGGGCAGCAGCTCGCGCAGGATGATCCGGCCGGGGCCGGCGCCCATCGAGCGCGCGGCGGCGACGAACTCGCGCTCGCGCAGCGCGATGGTCTGGCCGCGCACGATACGGCCGATGTACGGCCAGGAGAAGAAGCCGATCACGACCACCAGCACGCCGAAGCGCAGCCCGGTGCCGGACAGCCCGAAGGCGTCGTCCGGCAGCACGCCGATGATCGCGATGGAGAACAGCAGCAGCGGGAAGGCGAGGAAGACGTCCATCGTGCGGCTGATCACCGCGTCCACCCAGCCGCCGAAGTAGCCTGCGACGGTTCCCAGCAGCGTGCCGATCAGGATGGCGACCACGGTGGAGACGCCCGCGATGCCGAGCGAGACGCGTGCGCCGTAGAGGATCCGGCTGAAGACGTCACGGCCGTTGGGCAGGTCCACGCCGAGCCAGTGCTGCCCGCTGATCCCGCCCATCCCGCCGTACGGGATCTGGAAGTTCGGGTCGATCAGCCTGTTGTGCAGGGAGTCCGGGTCGTTGCCGCTGAGCGCGGACAGCGGTCCGGCGAGCGCCGCCGCGAGGATCAGCAGGACCACCACGACCCCGCCGGCCATGGCGACCCGGTCCTTCTTCAGCCGGTTCCAGGCGATCCGGCGCAGCGAGCGTCCCTCGATCAGCGCCACGGCTGACGCGGCGTCGGAACCGGGTATGAAAGTCCCGTCCGATTCCCTGATCATCGTCATCGAGTCGCGTCCTCATGAAGCGTTCAAGCCACGGCGGACGGCGCTCCGGGCCACATGTGCGGCCCTTGTGAGGCAACGCACACCGGCGCGGTTCACCGCCGACGTGTGCGGTGCAGCTTGCGGCGCTCGAGTCTGCGCCATCAGACACGGACCCTGCCTCAAACATGAGATCGAAGGGAAGGGGCCCGGGTTCTCCTTTGCCTAACCGTGATCAGTCGGCCACCTCCACGCATTCGACCCCTACGGTCGGTGACCGGGCGCATTCGAACCGTTCCGGATCTTTCGTGTTCTTACACGCACGATCGCCCGCGCCACGTCTTCCGGCTCATTCGGTGAAGCCGGGCTGAAAATGCGACAAACATTGCGTGTTGACGAACACGGCATGGCGACGAACACCGCGACAAGGACAGCGCGGCGGCAGGTCAGCGGACCGTGCCAGGCAGGATCGCGTCGAGGAAGCGCTTGAGGTACCCCTCGTCCACCGGCTCGCCCGCGATGAGCATCCGGTGCACGATCGTGCCGACGATGATGTCGAAGAGCAGGTCGGGGTCGGTCGTCTTCGCGTTCTGCTCGCCGCGCTCCGCGGCGCGAACCGCGCCTTCCCGCACGAGGCGGCGCGACCGGTCGACGATCTTGTCACGGACGTCGTCGCGCAGCCTCGGATCGCGCACGGCGTGCGCGGCCAGCGCGAGGACCGCGGCCTGCGTCTCGGGCAGCGCGAGCAGCGCGATCAGATCCCTGATGGTGGCCTCGGCGTCGGCCCGCACCGAGCCGGCGTCGCACGGTTGCAAAGTGTCGAACAACTGCGCCATCGCGTCCACCACCAGATCGGCCTTGCCGGACCAGCGGCGGTACAGCGTGGTCTTGGCGACTCCGGCGTGGGCGGCGACGTCGCCGAGGGTCATGCCGTCCCAGCCGCGTTCGGCGAGCAGACGGCGGGCCGCGGCGAGGATCGCCTCGTCCGCGTCGGGCGAGCGGGGGCGTCCGGGGCGGGTGAACTCCTCCGGGCCGCTCGCGGCCGGCCTGCCCTCGCTCAGCCGCCGGCGCTCGGACGCCCGGCGCTCGGCGGCGTGCTCGGGCCCCGGCCGACGCTCACGGACCTTGCCCGTCTTTCCACTGTCCTCCAGTCCGTGCGACCCCTTACCGGAGACAGACGCCACTACTGCCGCCTTTCCCTGAAGACTGCGGATTCCGCTACGCTACGACGCGTATCGGAAGTTTTCCACTGCTGATATGGTCGCACGGCGGCGGGAACCGAGGGACGTACCCGGTGGGGACTGGGAGCGCGGGGCCCGCCCCGTTGCCCACCAGGTCGCATCGCCTCCCGTTGTCCGTCTCAAGCGGGTTCGCGGGGTGGATTGCCGGGCTCGCGTGCCGATGGCCGTCGTCTGGCCACGTTGTCGTCGGTCGCCGCGTTGTTGGTCGCCGAGCGGTGTTGTTCATGCGGCTGGCGCCGCACGGTGCTGCGACTCCCCTCTCCGCGTTTGTCACGCTCAGCTCTCGACCCACGAGCTGTCCGGCAATCCACCCCGCGAATCCACTTGAGACACGCGTCGCCGCCGAGGTTCCGGCGGGTGTGAGAATGGACGCATGCGACCTTCGTTCTCGATGTCCGGAGTAGTGGACCTCTCAGCGCTCAAACAGCCTTCCGCGCCTGCCGCGGGCGGTTCCGCGCCCGCTTCAGCGCCGGGTGCGGCGCAGGGAGCCGCCGGGGCGCAGGGCTCGGCGTTCGTGGTGGACGCCAACGAGGCCGACTTCCAGTCCGTGGTGCTGGAGCGCTCGCTACAGGTGCCGGTGGTGCTGCACCTGGGGGCCGACTGGTCCGAGCAGAGCAAGCAGCTCGGCGCGGTGCTCGAACGGCTGGCCGCCGAGTTCGCCGGGGGCTTCGTGCTGGCCCGGGTGGACGCCGAGACCAATCCCCGCCTGGCGCAGGCGCTGCGGGTGACGGGCATCCCGGCGGTCAAGGCCATCGTCGCCGGCGAGCTGATCGGCGAGTTCACCGGGGCGCAGCCGGAGGCCCAGGTCAGGCAGTGGGTCACCGAGCTGCTGGCGCTGGCCAAGCGCGAGTTCGGCCTCGGCGCCGAGGGCGGGGCCGCGCCCGGACCGGCCGAGCCGCCGCTGGACCCGGCGATGGCCGCCGCGTACGACGCGCTGGCCGCGGACGACCTCGACGGCGCCGCCCGCGCGCTACAGAACGTGCTGAGCCAGACCCCGAACCATCCCGAGGCCAAGCCGGCGCTCGCCCAGGTCGAGCTGCTGCGCCGGACCCGCGACGCGGATCCGGCGGCGGCGCTCAAGCGGGCGAAGCAGAACCCGCAGGACATCGGGGCACAGTGCGCCGCCGCGGACGCGGCGATGGCGGACGGCGACGCGGACACGGCGATCGCGCTGCTGCTGGCCGCCGTGCGCACCTTCGCCGGTGACGAGCGGGACCGGGCCCGAAAGCTGCTGCTCGACTACTTCGAGCTGCTCGGCGCGCAGGACCCGCGGGTCGCTCCGGCACGGGCACGGCTGAGCGCGCTGCTGTTCTGAGGCAACTGATACTTCTGATATATTCGATGCACATACTTATGCCAGCTCAGACGTTCTAACTTCCGCGCCCGGCCGTTCTCGGTCAGCCGCGCGGACCAGGTGTAAGCCGGGCGCGTACTTCGCCGTCCTGGTCACTCGTCAGAGTGATTCCAGGGCGGCGCATTACTTACTCTTTACCTTCGCGCACCTGTACCGATTTTTGCCGCGCGCGGTATCCGCTCAACCGCCACCACCGGAGAGTTGCCTGAACCGGGGCGCTTTCTCGGCGTAAATGCCCTGCCACGTTCCGGGAACACGAGGAACGCAGCACACAGCCGGGCCGACTTAATGGTTACCAGGCGGTAACGAACATCTTGTGGAAGAAGCACGCGTCAAGCACGATCGCTCCTACCCGGTCCGGCCGGCGCATCCGCAGTGAAAGGCGGCGCGCAGTCGGAGTCCCCACCGGGCCAGCGCAGAAGGCGGTATGTCCCCATCACCGCCAACTCACTGTTCGCACATCGCAACCTCGCCGCGACGTTTCCGTGTCCTCACGGTTCGCGCGGTCCCTCGGTTCCGCCGTGGCCCGGCCCTGCCGGGCCACGCAACGCATCAGGAGTGGACGTGAAGGACAACTCCGGCGCCCAGGTCCTAGGGCGCACCTCGTGGAAACGACTCGGCCTGGTCATGGTGCCGACCGTCGTGGCCGCGGGCGCACTTACCGTCGCCATGGCCAACGGCGCGATCGCCGCCTCGTTCGCCGTATCAGGCCAGCAGTTCCAGCTGACCGCGGGCTCGCTCAACGGCTCCGGCTTCGTGGAGTACGGCTCGGTCGACCAGAAAGCAGACGGAACGCCGGTCCCGGACGCCGTCTCCGCGTTCAAGTCGGCGGACATCACCAACCTGTGCCAGTCCGTGGTGACCAGCCTGCCGTTCATCGGCGATGTGACGCTGACCATCAAGGCGGGCGGCGGCACCACCCCGGTGCACGCGGACAATCTGATCATCGACTTGACGCAGCTGAACGCGAACACCGCGACGTTCACCAACATCAACATCGGCCAGGACGCCTCCACCCTCAGCGGCAGCGCCCCCGGGGCCACGGGCACGAAGGGCTTCTTGGGGCAGCAGGCCGAGAGCGCCGATCTCAGCGGGGTCCAGCAGATCGCCTACTCGGCCAATGCGGGCAGCTTCCAGCTGCACGACATGACGCTGGGCGTGACGATGGGCAACAACCCCTGCTTCTAGCAGCACAGCGGTTCCCAGCAGCGGCGCTGCCATTTGGTACCAAGACCGCCCGGCACCGAAACCGGTCGGCGGCGAACCATCTGGCAGCGAACCGACTCACACCACTGACACCGCAGTCCGCACCCGCCCGAGCGCGTGGGTGCGGGGGCCGCCTTGCCCCGCACTCACGCGCACCCCTTCCGGAGCAGCCGCGATGACAACGCACTCCCTTGACGGCCCCACGTCCGGCGACGCGCAGCGCCCACCCGCCGTGGTGCGGTACCTGCACGGCTTCCGCCACTGGCGCAAGGGCCGACCCTTTCCCGCCGGTCTGTTGATCATCCTGGCGGGCGCCGAACTCTGGCTCGCACCGCTGTCCTCGCTCGGCACGATCATCCACGAGGGCATCGGCGGCGTCTCCGCGTTCTTCATCGGCGCGCTGATGGCCATGTTCGGCCTGTCCATCTGGCTCGCGCCGGCGTACCGGACGTTCGCCGGGATCGCCTCGATCCTGCTGGGCCTGATCGCGCTGCCGGCCACCAACCTCGGCGGCTTCTTCGTCGGCACCCTGCTCGCCCTGATCGGCGGCGCTCTCGCCGTGTCCTGGGTGCCCCAGCCGGGCTGGCACGCGCCGACCTACCGCGAGCGGCGCCGGGCGAAGGCCGCGCGCGCGGACGAGGCGAGCGCCGAACCGAGTGCCGAATCGGAGGAGACCGGTGCCCACGAGCGCCCGGAGAACTGACGCCCACGGCGCCGACGCCGGGCGGACCGACGCTCGGGGGACTCACGCACCGTCACGCCGGGTCATGGCGGGGGTCGGTACGCCGGTCGCGCTGATGGCCGTCGCCGGAGCGCTGGCCCTCGCCACCCCGGCGGCCGCGGCCGGCAGTTCGAACCCAACGCCCTCCCCGACTTCGTCCTTCCTGACCTCACCGTCTGCGGCCTCGCCGAGCCCGACCTCGGTCCGCGCCACCGCGACCACATCGGCGAAGCGATCGACAACGCCGACCGCAACGACGAGTCGCATACCGCGGTCCACGATCAAGCAGAACACGGCCAGCTCAGGTGGAAACATCGCAGCCGCGGCCCCATGGCACCTGAGCGCGCCGTCGATGACGATGTACGGCCTGACCTACAACGGCATCACGACGATCAGTACGGAGACCGGGTCGGAGCAGGTGATGGACTTCACCGCCGCGAAGGTGACGGTGCTGTCGATGGTCACCTACTCGGTCCAGGCAGGCGGCAGACTCCAGTACGTCAACGGCGGCCAGGGCCAGACGGTCACGCTCACGAACGTCCACCTCTGGTCGACGTCGCTGACGGCTGATGTGCTCGGCCTGCTCCACCAGACGTTCACACCGGACTCGCCGGGGCTGCTCGTCGCCCTCCAGGGCGTCACGATTCCGGTTCTGCCGTTCACGAACGTGGAGGCGGACAACGCGTTCCTGAACACGCAGACGATCGTCATCCCCGGCTTCAACGGCCACGGGACCTGACCCGCGCGACACGAAGCCGGGGAAACCGACCGGCGCTCCCGGCTTCGTCAGCCGCCGCCACCGAGCAGGCCGCCGATGATGCCGCCGGTCACCGCGCCGCCGATGCCGCCGCGCGCTCCGCCGGCGACCGCGCCGGCCGCCGCGCCCGCCTCCGCGCCGCCCGGGTGGAAGTAGCCGGACTGGAGCCCGACCCGGCCGGGGCCGGTGAACCGGTTGAACACCAGGTTCCCGCCACCGCCGAGGATGCCGGTCTTCAGGCCGAAGACCTGCTGGGAGTACTGGACGGACATGTCGCGGTAGATCCACGAACCGGGTTCGACGTCGATGACCTCGCCGGGCTGGAGCACCACCTCGAAGGCGTTGCCGTGCGCGTGCAGCCAGAGCAGTCCGTCGCCCTGGTGCGCCTCGAAGCGGTCCTGCCAGAAGCCCTGGCTGCCGAACAGCATCGAGCCGATGCCGCGCACCCGCTCGAAGTTGTAGCCGAGGTTCGCGGTGGCGGCCAGGAACTGGTGCTCACGCACCAGGATCGCCGTGCCGTGCGGCACGGTCAGCGGGAAGACCTGGCCGGCCGAGTCGCGGGAGAACGCGATCTCGCCGAAGCCCACGGCCTGGGTCATGAAGATGGACATGCCGCCGATCACCCGCTTGAACGCCCCCTTGAGCGGCATGATCTGAACGTCCACCTGCGGCTGCTTCCACAGCACCACGTGGTGCTCGAAGTAGACCGGCACCTGGCCGTTCATCGCCAGGTGCAGCACCGGGACGATCTGGCCTTCGATCCGGAACGCGACGCCCGGACCCTGCCCCTGGGTCACATGTGATGGAAGCAGGCTGACTTGAGCGGTCAACGGTGGTCCCCCTAGAAACTTGACTGATTGTTACCGCTGACGCGGGAGCATACGCCCTCACCGCGTCGCGGTACGCCCTCGCACGAGGGCGTACCTGGGTGCGGCCGCTGTTCCATCCCCCGCACGTCGCTTGAATGAGCGAACGACAATCCGGGAATATCAGGTATTCCCCAGTACCGCGTAAGGCCATTGCTCGATGATGAGCCCGGATCGTCCCGGTCCACATATCGCTCGCCCGGCGACGTGCGGCGGGCCGGGCTAGTCGAGCCCCAGATCGCGACGCAGCTTCGCGACGTGGCCGGTGGCCTTGACCCCGTACTGCGCCAGTTGGATCCTGCCGTTCTCGTCGACCACGAAGGTGGACCGGATCACCCCCTGCACCACCTTGCCGTACAGCTTCTTCTCGCCGTACGCGCCGTAGGCCACCAGCACTTCCTTGTCCGGGTCGGACAGCAGCGGGAAGGTCAGCGCGTCACGCTCGCGGAACTTGGCCAGCTTCTCCGGCTTGTCCGGAGACAGGCCGAGCACCGCGTAGCCCGACGCGGCGAGCGACTGGAGCGAGTCGCGGAAGTCGCAGGCCTGCTTCGTGCAGCCCGGGGTCATCGCGGCGGGGTATACGTACACGATGACCTTGCGTCCGGCGTAGTCGGCCAGCGACACCGGCTTGCCGTCGGCGTCCTGCAGGGTGAACTGCGGCGCCTCGGCACCGGCTTCCAGTCGCACGGGCATGGCGGTCCTTGCTCTCTAAATCCATCGACGGCGTTCTTGTTGCGAGTCCCCAGCCTACGAGACCGCTCCGACAGCCGAAGGCCGAACGCCGCGGATGAACGACGCCGCGGGTTCGCACTGCTCCGGATGGATGACACGGGCCGCCCCAGTCGCGCGAACAGCGCGAAACCGGGTAGGCGCACTCCAGACCGGCGCGACTTCCGGACCGGCACGAGCGGGCACGAGCGAGAAGCGGCGTACGTGAGACAGCGAGAGGGAGGCTGCGATGGCGCGGACACACAGTGAGGTCGAACCCGTTGATACCGAGACTCAGCCGGTCGAGGAGGCCAAGGACACCCGTTCCCCCGGCGAGATCGAGGCCGCCCTCGACCGCACCCGGGCACACCTGTCCGAGACCCTGGACGAGTTGAGCGAGCGGCTCGACCCCCGAGACCTGGCCCGGCGCGGCGGCCAACGGATCAAGGCGCAGTTCGTGGACGAACACAGCGGCAAGGCCCGACCCGCTCAGGTCGGGGCGGCCGTCGGCGGCCTCGGTGCGGTGGTCGGCGCACTTGTCGCCGTGCGGAAGCTACGCAGCCGTTCCTAAGCGCGACCGAGCACTGAGGGCCGACGGTGCTGTCCATGCGGTTGGCGCCGCATGGGCTCGCGGGTCGAGGGCCGAGCGTGGCAGGGCGCAGGAGGGAAGGGAGTCGCAGCGCCACGCGGCGCCAGCCACATCAGCACCACCGCGCGGCGACGGATGACGCAGCGACCGATCACAACGTGGCCAGGCAACGGCCGTCGGCCCGCAAGCCCACGCGGCGCCAACCGCATGAAACACCGCCGGCCCCGTTACCTTCTAGGAGTCCCCCCAATCCCCGGTCGCGCTAAAGCTTTCATATGCTTCCGCATCCCGTTCCAGCACAGTTCACAGAACGGCCTGCGGCCCACGGCACGCGCCGGATGCGCTAACGTCGAGCCCGTGAGTCCGCGCGCCAAGTCAGAAGACGACGAGCCGACCCCGCCCGCATCCGGAATCGGGACCGGCGGCAAGACGACCTCGCTCGACAAGCTGCCCATCAAGATGCTGCACGACCGGGTGCTGGTCCGGGCCGACGGCGCGGAGGGCGAACGCCGCTCCAGCGGCGGGATCCTGATCCCGGCCACCGCACAGATGTCGCACCGCCTCGCGTGGGCGCAGGTCGTCGCGATCGGGCAGAACGTCCGGACGGTCGAGATCGGCGACCGGGTGCTGTACGACCCGGACGACCGAGCCGAGATCGAGGTGCGCGGCGTCGACTACGTGCTGCTGCGCGAACGGGACATCCACGCCGTGGCCGCCGAACGTCTGGGCGACTCCAGCGGAGCGACCGGCCTGTACCTTTGACGCGTGGAGCCGTCCGCTGAGCCCGTGAAGCAGCAGTCCACGTCAGCAGCGGTGACTGTTTCGAACACGGCTGCTTCAGAGACAGCCGCTTCGGGAACAACTGCTCCGGGCAAAGCTTATTCAGGCATGGCTTCGAACTCGGCGCCCGCTGACGCTGCGGCTTCGGGAGCAGCGGTTTCAGAATCAACAGCTCCGGAATCAACAACTTCAGAAGCCACAGTCGTACTCCCGCAGCGTTCGTATTTCACCTACGCGTTCGGGCTGGCGGCCGGGGCGCTCTCCGCCTACCTGCTGGTGCGCGGGATCGCGCACGCGAGAAGCGTGATCATCATCGTGATGCTCGCGGCCTTCCTCGCGCTCTCGCTCGATCCCATCGTGACCGCGCTGACCAGGCAGCGGCGCGTGCCGATGCGCCGCAACGGCGCCGTGCTCGTGGTCGCGATCGGCGTGCTGGCGCTGGTCGCCGGTTTCCTCGCGGTGATCGTGCCGCCGGTGGCCACCGAGGTCACGGCCCTGCTGCGGGCCATCCCGCACGTGCTGCAACAGATCCAGGACCGCTCCACCTACCTCGGCCGGTTGGAGGCCAAATACCACGTCGTGTCGAAAGTCCAGTCCGCGCTCTCGTCTCGCGGGCTGAGCGCCAACGCGGTCACCGGGATCGTCGGCGCCGGAAAGTACGTGCTCTCCACGCTGACCTCGACGCTGGCTGTGGTCGCGCTGACGATCTACTTCCTCGCCGGGCTGCCCAGCATCGTCGCGGTGGCGTACCGCACCGTGCCCGCCTCACGCCGCGACCGAGTACGCGTGATCGGCGATCAGATCATCGGCCAGGTCGGCCGCTACATGCTCGGCTCTGCTCTCAACGCTTCCATAGCGGGTCTGTCCACGTACATCTGGGCTCTGGTATGGGGCATCCAGTACCCGGCGGCGCTCGGCCTGATGGTCGCGCTGATGGACATGATCCCGGTCATCGGATCGACCATCGGCGGCGCGATCGTCACCCTGGTCGCGCTCTCCATCTCGGTGCCCGTAGCCGTCGCGACACTCGCGTTCTACATCGGCTTCAGACTCACCGAGGACTACGTCTTGCTGCCAAAGGTGATGCGGCACGCGGTGGACGTCCCGCCGATCGTGACCGTGGTCGCTGTACTGATCGGCGGCTCGCTGCTCGGTATCATCGGCGCTCTGGTCTCGATCCCGATCGCGGCCGCGCTCAAGCTCGTGACGGTGGAAGTTCTGATTCCCCGTCTCGACAGTCGCTGAGAGCTACACTCGGTGATTACGCCATAGCCCGTCAGCGAACAATGCAGGTCTTGATGGGGCAAAGCGCGTCACACTAGTCGCGGCGCACAAGTCCATTAGTCTTAGTGCGCCACCATCGATGCGGACCTTATATGAGTAGCGGCCACCATTGAACAGCAGCACTGACCTCGTCGTCCTCGGCGCGGGACCGGCCGGGCTCTCCGCCGCGTGGCGAGCCGCCCGACGCGGCCTGTCCGTCGTGGTGCTGGACCGCTCCGACGCCGTCGGCGGCATGGCCGCCTCGTTCGACGTGGCGGGAATTCGCGTCGACTACGGAAGCCACCGACTCAATCCTGACATGCCGGCGTACGTGCTCGCCGACCTGCGTTACCTGCTCGGCGGAGACTTACAGACCCGGTACCGCGACGGGCGACTGCTGCTTGGCAATAAGTGGATAACATATCCGTTCAAGCCGCGTGAACTGGCCCGCGCGCTGCCCGCCGTGCCCATGGCCCGCGCCGCGTTCGAGGCGATCGCGACGCCGTGGCGGCGGTCCCGGGCACCGGAGAACCCGGAGTCGTACGCCGAACTGATGCGCGCAGGCTTCGGTCCGACGCTTTACGAGCAGGTGTACGCCCCTTACGCGCGCAAGCTCTGGGGTCTGGCGGGTCACGAGATCGACGTCGACCAGGCCCGGCGCAAGGCCGGCGCACCGACCGCGCTCGCCGCGCTGGTGCGCTCGGTGCGTTCCGCGATGTCCAGCGAATCGCTGGCCTATCTCTATCCCCGGCGCGGGTTCGGCCAGCTGAGCGAAGCGCTCGCGGACGCGGCGCTGACCTCCGGCGCCCGGCTGCGGCTCGGCGCGGTGGTCGAGCGGCTGGACGTCGGCGAGAGCGACATCGCCGTGCGGCTCGGCCGCTCCGAGCACCACATCGCGGCGGCGGAGCGCGGCGGCTGGTCCGGATTCGACCACTGGGAGGCGAGCGGCTGGCTGCGGGCCAAGCACGTCTTCTCCACCCTGCCGCTGCCGCTGCTGGCCCGGATGACCTCGCCCGGCGCGCCGTACGAGGCGGTGGAGGCCAGCGGCAACCTGCGGTTCCGGGCGATCGTCCTGGTGTACGCGGTGCACCGGGGCAGCCGGTGGACCAAACACGACGTGCACTACATCCCGGCCTCCGGCACGCCGGTCAGCCGGATCTCCGAACCGGCCAACCACCGGATCAATCCGGAAGACCCCGAGGACCGCTCGGTGGTCTGCTTCGAACTGCCCTGCGACATCGGCGACGAGATCTGGGACGCGTCGGACGACGAACTGCTCGACGTCGTCGGCGAAGCCGTCCAGCGCACCGGGCTGCCGCCGCTGAACCTGGACTGGCTCCAGGTCAAGCGGTTGCGCAACGTCTATCCGGTGTACCAGCGCGGATACCGGGACCACCTGGCCGTGCTGGAGGAGTGGGTGGACCGGATGGCCAACCTGACCTCGTTCGGGCGGCTGGGCCTGTTCACTCCGGACAACACCCACCACGCGATGGTGATGGGCTACGAGGCGGCCGACGCGCTGGGCTCCGGCAAGTTCGACAAGGACCACTGGTCGGCCGCACGCGACCGGTTCGCGCACAACCTGGCCGAAACCTGACCCTGCG
>NZ_DASYZI010000120.1:0-9250 GCF_035946395.1 Actinocrinis sp. | reverse complement strand
CTGCGCGGCGTGGGCTGGTGGGGGCCGGCCTGGCGTGGCGCGCGCGGGGTATCGGGCTCGGGCACGCCGGCCCCGTCCGGCAGGCCGAACGGCGCGGTCTCGTCGTTCACCGGATCGATCTGCGCCGCGTTGAGCCCCTCGGTGTCGATTCCTGCGACGTCGATTCCCACAGCGTCGATTCCCGCGGTGTCGATTCGCTCAGGGCCGAGTCCGTCGGCGTCGGTTCCCGTACGGTCGAGCACCTGGGTGCCGAGCACCTGCGTGTCGACACCCTGGTCGTCCAGCACCTCGGTCTCCATGGCGTCGGTGTCCGCGCCGGGGTGGGCTGGTGTCATCGGGGTCTGCGCGGTAGTCACTGCGCCGTCTTCTCCAGGCCGTCGCGCCGCTTCACCATGGTGATCGCGACGGTCCGTCCGTCCTCGCCGGTCACCGCGTCCACCTCGCCGGCCAGCGCGGTCAGCACCGTCCAGGCGAAGGTGTCGCGGGCCGGCGGCCGCCCGTCCGAGGTCGGCGCCGACACGGTGATCGCCAGAGCGCTGTCGGCAAGGTCGAACCGGCAGGTCAGGCTGGTACCGTCGACCGCCTTCTGGAGCAACATGGCGCAGGACTCGTCGACCGCGATCCGCAGGTCCTCGATCTCGTCCAGCGTGAAGTCGAGCCGGGCGGCCAGCCCGGCAGTGGCAGTACGCAACACGGACAAATACGCGCCGACGGCCGGAATACGCACCTCGACGAAGTCGCGATCCTCCACTGCGGTCGCCTCTCCTGCCGAACCGAGTCCTGTGGCGGCTCTTGCTAGTTCAACCGCACCCTGGTCCACTGTGCCTCCCGCGTCCGTGCCAGGCGTCTGCGCCGCGCCGACCGCACGCATCGTATGCAGTCCGCACCCTGCTGTGAGAAGAAAGTACCTCCAACGTGTGACCGGTGTCGCCTCGCAACACTGATACGTCCGATGACGTCACACGTGCGCCGGGACTCCGCCTCCGCAGAGGAAAACGGCCGAGCCCGCGGCGCTGTTCCCGGAGCCCGGCCGTCTGAAACGAAGCGGCGGAGGTCAGGCCGCCTTGGTCTCCCAGAAGATCTTGTCGATCTCGGCGATCAGGTCGAGCAGCGCCTGGCCGGTGGCCGGGTCGGTCGAGCCCTTGGCGCCGCCGGCGCCGGCCGCCTTGATCGCGTCGTTGAACAGGGTGTGCAGCTGCGGGTACTTCTCGAAGTGCGGGGCCTTGAAGTAGTCGGCCCACAGCACCTCAAGGTGGTGCTTGACCAACTCGGCGCGCTGCTCCTTGACCTGGATCGCGCGGGTGCGGAACGCCGGGTCCTCATTCGCCTGGTACTTCTCCTGGATCGCCTTGACCGACTCGGCCTCGATCCGGGCCTGTGCCGGGTCATAGACGCCACACGGCAGGTCGCAGTGCGCGTAGGCGGTCAGCTTGGCAGCGAAGATACGCACAGATGGCAGCGTCATCTTAAGAGCTTCCCCTTCGGTCCTCGAAGAATTCGGTCCGGTCCGAGCCTACTCCGCGGCAAACAATCATGCCGATGCATGGGATCATCGGGTGATGTGAACGCTGTCACGGGTCTGCTGCCATGGGGTCTGGCGCGGGTGTCCGGCCCGTCCATGGTGCCCGCGTACTACGACGGAGACAGGATCCTGGTTCACTACGGCGCCGTGATCGGGCCCGGCGACGCGGTGCTCGCGCGCGATCCCCGGGAGCCCGGCCGGGTCCTGCTCAAGCGGATCGCGCGGCGTGAGGGCGGTGGCTGGTGGCTGCTGGCGGACAATCCTTACGCGCCGGGGGACTCCCGGCAGTTCGGTACCGTGCCCGACGAACTCGTGCTCGGCCGAGTGGCGGCACGGTTGTGGCCACCTCGGCGGCTACCGCGCAGGCCATAGGGCTGGACGCAGGGCCGATCGCCGACGCGGCGTTAGTCCAAGCCCTCCGCACGTCACCTGAATGAGTGAAGGGCAATTCGGGGAAATTGTATTTCTCGGTGCCGAGTAAGGCCAATGCTCGGCGATGAGCCCGAATTGTCCCGGTCTATATATCGCTCGCCTGGGCGATGTGCGGAGGGCGGGGCTGGTTCGTCGGCCGCCAGACCCGGGCGCGCCGGTTCAGACACGGCCCCAGAGGGGCCGATTCAGACGCACCGCTCGCACCCACTCAGGCGGACGCGCCTGCCGTGGCCAGCGCGGCCTCGCGGCGCCTGGCGCGGTAGGCGGCGACGTTCGCTCGGGTGGCGCAACGCTCGGAGCAGTAGCGGCGGGAGCGGTTGGTGGAAGTGTCGATGAACACGTCGCGGCACGGCGTCGCCTGGCACACGCCGAGCCGGTCCATGCCGACTTCGGTCGCCTGGACGGCCAGCCCCATGCAGGCCTTCGCGCCGTAGGCCGCGGCGGTCGAGGGGGAGCCTTCGGCCAGGTGCAAGTGCCACTCGGTGTCGTCGTGCCCGGAGATCTGCGGGCGGATCGGGTACTGCTCCAGCAACTGGTTGAGCACGGCGACAGCCTGCTGCGGGTTGCCCGCGTCCACCGCGTCGAACACGATCCGCAGCCGCTGGCGCAGCGCCTGAAGTTCCGTCAGGTCCCCGTGGTTCAGCCGTCCACAGGCGCCCTGCTTCGACAGCAGTGCCCGTGCGTCGTCGACCGTGGTGAGACGGTCCTGGTCGCGATACGGATCGGCCGTGTTCACCAGCTGGACGGCGCGGTCCGCATAGGAGGCGAGTTCCACTGCGTTGACCTTCAGTCGTGTCATTGCTCGGGGGTGGTTCGCGGTTTCGGTGGCCGCGTGCTTACGGTACGCGATTCACGCGCTGCGCGACTTGGCTTGCCGTTACGGTACGCCTCTGTACGGCCTTGGCAAGGGCGGTTTTCCCGACACCGGTGTTTTCTCCCACACTCCTGTCACGGCGCCGTGGCGGCGCGGGCGCGGCGGGGCGATCGAGGGCAATCCTGCGGTGGAACCGTGCGTGACCACGGGCGTAATGTCTCCTCAGCGCTTCGAACCGGCACTGATTCGCGACGGTGCCGCAGCGGGCCGAGCCTCGCGGGACGGGTTCACCACCCTCAATCCGTCCGCCCCGGCGAGGTGCCAGAATTACCCCAGCGACCGGACACCAACGGTTACCGGCCGACCCTGCCGTGTTCCCACCCTCACGCGGCCGGCGGAATCGGCCGAAATCCGTCAACCCGTGGTGCCTCGACGGCATCGCGCGTTCTGCCGTTGCCGCGGGGACGCCCTAACCAACCGAAGGATGCTCCTTTCCATGTCCACGCTTTCCACGTCCGAATCAGTGCGGTCAGATTCGTCCGTTCCGTTCGACGCCCCGGTCTTCGAGCTGCACCGGGGCGGCAAGATGGGGATCAGCGCCACCGTGCCGCTGCGCGACCGGTTCGACCTCTCGCTCGCGTACACCCCGGGTGTGGCCGAGGTGTGCACCGCGATCGCCGAGCGTCCCGAGCTGGCGGCGGAGTTCACCTGGAAGTCCAACACCGTCGCCGTGGTCACGGACGGCACCGCCGTGCTCGGCCTCGGCGACATCGGCCCGCTGGCCGCCCTCCCCGTGATGGAGGGCAAGGCGGTGCTGTTCAAGCAGTTCGGCGGCGTCGACGCGGTCCCGATCTGCCTGGACTGCACCGGCGTCGACGAGATCGTCGAGACCGTGGTGCGGCTGGCCCCGGCCTTCGGCGGGATCAACCTGGAGGACATCTCCGCGCCGCGCTGCTTCGAGATCGAGGCGCGGCTGCGCGAGCGGCTGGACATCCCGGTCTTCCACGACGACCAGCACGGCACCGCGATCGTGCTGCTCGCTGCGCTGCGCAACGCGGCGAAGGTGACCGGCCGCACGCTCGGCGACCTGCGCGCGGTCATCTCCGGCGCGGGCGCGGCCGGCGTCGCGATCGCGAAGATCCTGGTCGAAGCCGGGATCGGCGACGTGGCGGTGGCGGACTCCAAGGGCATCGTGGACGTCACCCGTGAGGACCTGACGCCGATCAAGCGGGAACTGGCCTCGCTCACCAACAAGGCCGGTCTGACCGGCAGCCTGGAGTCGGCGCTGGCCGGCGCGGACGTGTTCGTCGGCGTCTCGGCGGGCAACGTGCCGGAGGACGCGGTCGCCACGATGGCCGAGAACTGCATCATCGCCGCGATGGCGAACCCCGACCCGGAGATCCACCCAGACGTCGCGCGCAAGTACGCGGCGGTGGTGGCCACCGGCCGCTCCGACTTCCCGAACCAGGTCAACAACGTGCTGGCCTTTCCCGGGGTGTTCGCCGGGGCGCTGTCGGTGCGGGCCAGCCAGATCACCGAGTCGATGAAGCTGGCCGCCGCGGACGCGCTGGCCGCCGTGGTCGCGGACGAGCTCTCGCCGGAGTGCGTGATCCCCTCGCCGTTCGATCCGCGGGTCGCGCCGGCCGTCACGGCGGCGGTGGCGCAGGCTGCGCGGGAGGCCGGAGTGGCGCGCGCGTGACGGTCGCCCCGATCGTGGTCGTAGAGGTTACCGCTCGGTAAGGTGGGCGGCATGTTTGCGGTATATGCGGCGGCGACGGACAAGGACGAGCCGCTCAAGGGTCTGGAACTCGGCGAGCGGCCCGAGCCGGTCGTGCCGGTGGGCTGGACCACGGTCCGGCTGCGCGCGGCCGCGCTCAACCACCACGACCTGTGGTCCTTGCGCGGCGTGGGGCTGCCTGACGAGCGGCTGCCGATGATTCTGGGCTGCGACGGCTCAGGTGTCGACGAGGACGGCAACGAAGTCGTCGTACACGCGGTGATCGGCGAGTCGGGGCGCGGCGTCCCGGACGGCGAGCGGCCGACGATTCTGACGGAGCGTTACCATGGCACCTTCGCCGAGAGGGTCGCCGTGCCGCGCTGGAATCTGGTGCCCAAGCCGTCGGCGCTCTCGTTCGAGGAGGCTGCCTGCCTGCCGACCGCGTGGCTGACGGCGTATCGGATGCTGTTCACGCGCTCAGGAACGCGGCCGGGCGACACGATTCTGGTGCAGGGCGCGGGAGGCGGCGTCGCGAGTGCGCTCATCGTGCTGGCACGCGCCGCCGGGTACCGCGTCTGGGCTACGTCGCGCTCCGAAGCGAAGCGCGCGCGGGCGCTCGAACTCGGTGCGCACGCCACCTACGAATCCGGTGCGCGCCTGCCTGAGCGGGTGGACGCGGTGATGGAGACTGTCGGCGCCGCAACGTGGGCCCACTCGGTGGCCTCGGTGCGCGAAGAGGGCACGATCGTCATCTGCGGAGCCACCTCGGGACCGAACCCGCCCGCCGCGCTCACCCGGATCTTCTTCCACCAGCTGCGCGTGGTCGGCTCCACTATGGGCTCGCGCGAGGAACTCGGGCAGCTGCTGCGGTTCTGCGAGGTCACCGGAGTGCGGCCGGTCATCGACTCGGTGCGGCCGTTGTCCGAGGCACCGGAGGGCTTCGCCAAAATGGCCGCAGGAGACCTCGTCGGCAAGATCGTCTTCACCGTGTAATCGTTTCGGGGTGTAGATGCGTAGGGCCGAAACGCCTGCGCCCCGCCGGTTTCGGGCGGGGCGCAGGTCCTGTTCGGCACGCACTGTGCTCGGCAGGTCCGGCAGGCTCAGAAGCTGTCGGTCGGCTCGTCGGATCCGCCGCCGGGGCGCTCGAACAGGTCGCGCAGCTCGGCGAGCGTGCGCTCGATGATCTCCCACGCCTCGCCCAGCTCGGCCTCGGAGAGCGGGCCGTGACAACGCGCCGCCTCCATCAGCGGCCCTGCCTCACCGCGCAGCCGCTCGATCAGGTCGCGCAGCTGCGGCCCGAAAGCCTCCCAGCCGAAGCCGCGCCGCGAACCGCCGCCGCTCCCGCGCTCACCGCCGCGCTCGCCACCGTGTTCACCGCCGCGCTCATCACTGCCGGCAGGCGCGTCGTGCGGCTCCTCCTGTCCCCAGAACGGCGAGCCGCCGCCGAACAGCCACGCCCACGGCGGCGCGCCCCACTGCCGCTGGCGCGCGCCCCACTGCTCCTCCCACTGTTCCTTCCACTGGCGTGCCCACTGTTCCTTCCAGGCACGCTGCCAGTCCCGCCACTGCTCGCGCTGGCCGCCGAAGTCGCGCTTCCAGTCGCGCCACTGGTCCTGCTGCTGGCGCTTCCAGTCCCGCCACTGCTCGCGGTTCCAGTCCTTCGACTCCGGCGGCGGCCCGGCGGGGAACGGCGGGCGCCAGCCGAACGGGCCGCCCGGCCCCGGGCCCGGCCGCATGCCGGAGGCGGCGCCCGCCGGCTCCTCGGCGCGGTCGCCCGCGCCCTCGCCGGAGTCGGCGGAACTTCCCCTGCCCGCCGCCTCCTGCGCGGCACGCATCGCCGCGTCCCGCGCCTCCGCCTCAAGCTCCTCGCGGATCGTGCGGGCGGACTCGCGCACCTCGTCCCGGATGCCCTCGGCCAGGTCGTTGACCGAGTCGCGGATCTCGCTCTCCAGCGCCTCAAGCTCGCCGGCCTTCGCCGCGAGCTCGGCGCGCCCCTCGTCGGTGATGTGGTAGACCTTGCGGCCGCCGTCCGTCTCGTGCCGCACCAGGCCCTCGGACTCAAGCCGGGCCAGGCGCGGATACACCGTGCCCGCGCTCGGCGCGTAGAGCCCCGCAAAGCGCTCGCGCAGCTGCTGGATGATCTCGTAGCCGTGCCGCGGACTCTCGTCCAGCAGCTTGAGCAGGTAGAGCCGGAGCCGGCCGTGGCCGAAGACCGGAGTCATCGCGCGTCCTCGCTGTTCTCGCCGTTGTCAGGGGTTGCGCCGTTTCCGTCCGGGGCCGTCCCGCCGGCGTCGGTGATCTGATTCTCAGGGATCTGATCCTGGGGTGCCCGGTCCTGTGTCGCCCGGTCCTGGGGCGCCGGGGTGGTCGGCGTCCGGTCCGGTGGCACGTCGTCGAACATCAGGTCCCAGGGATCCTCGTCGGCGTCGGCGCTGCGCCGCAGCAGCGTCACCGCGCCGGAGAGCGTCTTGCCGACCAGCGTGGCCCGCCCGCCGCCGATCGTGCCGGCCAGCTTCTGCGAGCCGCGCGTGCCGCTCGCCCGCACCTGCGGAAAGGCGCTGACGGCCCGTCCGTTCCCCGTGCCGAGGTCCACGCTCATGTCCGGGTCGTGCGGCAGCCGGACGGTCATCGCGCCGGAGACGCACTGCAACTTGACCGTGGAGGGCACCGGGTCCTCCAGATCCACCGAGATCGCGCCGGACACCGCGGTCAGGTCGATCGCGCCGCCCGCCCCTGCCATCACCGTGATCGCGCCGGATACCGCCTTCACCGTCAGATCGCCGGTCACCTGCTCCGCGGTGATCGCGCCGGAGACGGTGGTGACGCGCGCCGAGCCGTGCACGCCCGCCAGGGTGACTTCACCGGTCGCACCCTTGACGGAGACCCCCTCGTGGAAGTTCGACACCACGACCGGCCCGGAGAGCACCTTCACGTCCAGCACCGCGTCCGGGGGCAGCGCCAGCGAGAGGTCCACCTCGGTCCTTCCGCCGCCGAGCAGCCACCGGAGCAGCTGCGGCGGTTTGCCGTACTCGCCGTGCCGCACCACCAGCGCCCCGTCGTCCGAGCGCTCGACATACAGCGGCGGCCCGGAGATCCTGGAGACCTCCAAGGTGGCCGGTCCGTCCGTGCCGATCAGGTTGACCCGGCCGGCCAATGCGACCAGGCGCAGCGACCGCACGCCCGCGCCGAGCGCGACCTTGTCGGACTGTTGCAATGTCCAGCTCTCTGGCATCTGCTCGGCCTCCCGCGACCTTGCTACAACGCGATGTATCGTGTCTCCTGAAATCCACGATATATCGCGTCCGTAGGAAGTCAAGCCGACTCGCGTAGCGGCAGGTCAGCCGGGGTACCCCGAATCCTGCACGTCGTGCGCGTCCGCATCCTCGGCGTCGAGCCTGGCCAGCCAGGTGGCCAGCCGCTCGACCGGGGTTTCGAACTCGGGGTTGAGGTCGACGAACTCGCGCAGCCGCTCGGCGAGCCAGGCCAGCGTGACCTGCTCCTCGCCGCGCCGGTCTTCGAGCTCTTCGATGCCGCGGTCGGTGAAGTACACCGGCGGTGCTCCGTTTCCGTGACTTGAGTTCAGTTCCGTACACGACCAGGGCGCGGCCCGGTCCGAAACGGATCGGGCCGCGCCCTGGTCGTTCGAATGCTTTGGCCGGTCAAGCCGCCGGTCGCCGCGTCAGTCGGCGAAGGCCTCCTCGACGACCCGGTGCTGCTCGACCTCGTGCCGCTTGGCCGAGCCGACCGCCGGCGAGGACGAGGCCGGGCGGGAGACGCAGGTCAGCGGGCGGCCACCGAGCTCGGCGGGCAGGTTCAGCGCGATGAACGGCCAGGCGCCCTGGTTGGCCGGCTCCTCCTGCACCCAGCGCACCTCAGCCGCCGCGGGGTAGTCGGCGATCTGCTGGAGCAGCTCGGCCGCCGGCAGCGGGTAGAGCCGCTCGGCCCTGACGATCGCGGTGTCGGTGATGCCCTGCTTGTTCCGGTGGGCCACCAGGTCCCAGTAGATCTTGCCGGAGCAGACCAGGATCCGCCGGACGCCGGACGTCAGCCCGGCTCCGTTCCGGCTCAGTGCGAAGTCGCCGATCACCGGGCGGAACTCGCCGTGGGTGAACTCCTCGATCGCCGAGACCGCGGCCTTCAGGCGCAGCATCGACTTGGGCGTGAAGACCACCAGCGGCTTGTGCGCCGGGTTGTGCGCCTGCCAGCGCAGCAGGTGGAAGTACGAGGAGGGCAGCGACGGCACGGCGACGGTCATGTTGTTCTGCGCGCACAGCTGGAGGTACCGCTCGATCCGCGCGGAGGAGTGGTCGGGGCCCTGGCCCTCGTAGCCGTGCGGCAGCAGCAGCACCACACCGGAGTGCTGGCCCCACTTCTGCTCGCCGGAGGAGATGAACTCGTCCACGATGGTCTGCGCGCCGTTGCCGAAGTCGCCGAACTGCGCCTCCCACAGCACCAGCGCGTCGGGCCGGGCCACCGAGTAGCCGTACTCGAAGCCCATCGCGGCGAACTCGGAGAGCATCGAGTCGTAGACCGTGTACGTGGCCTGGTTCTCCGAGAGGTAGGACAGCGGCGTGTACTCGTTCGCCGAGTAGCGGTCCACGATCACGTGGTGCCGCTGCACGAAGGTGCCGCGCCGCGAGTCCTGGCCGGCCAGCCGGACCGGCACGCCGTCCATCAGCAGCGAGCCGAACGCCAGCGTCTCGCCCATCGCCCAGTCGATCGTGCCGTCGGTGACCATCTGCGCGCGGCGCTGCAACTGCGGGAT